>URYZ01000007.1 GCA_900552235.1 uncultured Mycoplasmatota bacterium
GAATATGGTAAAGATATTGAAGAAGTAGAAAACTTTAAAATATAAAAACACAGAATTAATCAATCTGTGTTTTTTCATGTTTAATTTCTTCCCAAGCTAAATCTTTTTTAACCAATGCTTTTATAAAACAATAAATATATGTTGATAAAAATATAGGATTATATAAACAAGATAATATTTTATATTTTAAGCTCATATTAAGTTTATTATTTTCTTTTAATATTACATAAAAAGTTAATCCTGCAAGAAGTAAATATGCTATTAATAAAATATTAATACAACTTTTAAATGTTGTAAAAAATAAGTTATTACTTTTTATTAAGTAATGAATTGATAAACTAAAATTAGTAATAAATAATATAGCAATACCAATTATTATAAATAAATATGGAATTATTCCCATAAGTTTTGAATAATCATCTTTTATATCTTTTAATCTTATTTTTCTTGCTTCTAAAAAACCTTTAACCCATCTAGTTCTTTGTTTAATAGAGTCTTTCATTTTTGTAGGTTGTTCGTCATAAAATATAGCATTTTTATTATAATAACTTGATATATTATTAGCTTCAGCATATAAAGTTAATTCATAATCTTCAGTTAAAGAATGAAAAGGATAACCATTTAATTTTTCTACTAATTCTCCACTTATATAAAAACCAGTTCCTGAGATTATCATTGATTTGTGCATATGATTATTATATTCATTAAATAAAGTATTCATAAAAGAAAAAGTAAGACCTGAACAAGAACTAATAATATTAGAAGAATTTTTAATGTTTCTATAACTTGTTGCTATATCATATCCTTTTTTATAAGTTTTAAGCATCTCACTTATAAAATTTTTACCTAATATATTATCAGCATCCATAATAAAATATAAATCATAATGCTTTTTCTTTAATATATTTTTTAAACATTCATCTAAAGCATAACCTTTTCTTCTTCTATTTTCTATATTTTTTCTTACATAAATATTTCCACCATACTCTTTTACGATTTTAACAGTTTCATCTTTTTTATCTTCTACAATTACATAAACATTATCCATATTAGGATTTTGTAATTTTATACTATCTAATAAATTTTTTATTACTTTTGATTCATTCCTTGCAGGTATAATTATGGCATATTCATCTATTGTTCTTTTCTTTAAATTTTGTTTTCTTGTATATTCAAATATAAAAGATAATAAAAATAATGTAATTCCAATTGAAATAAGAATAATACTTATTACATATATTGCATGCATACTTAATTTTCACTTCCTTATTTAAAAATCATATTGTTGTATGTTTTCTTTAATCTTTCATCATCATAATATTTATCTAAAAACTTTCCATAGTGAGTAAATGGTTTAACATCATTTCTTCTAAAGTTTTGTCTAATAACGGCAGAAAAAGATATAAACATATTTAAACACATTAATATAACTATAAATGGCATAACTTTATTTCCGATATCTTTTGGTATTTTTTCAATTGAATTTGATAAAAATGGATAAATAATATAAACAAATATAACCCCAAGAAGCCCCCAAAACATCATAAAGATAATTGTTGTTCTTCCATTTATGTTTAATAATTTTTGTGAGTAGTCCATGATACGGAATTAGTAAATGTTTCTTGTAAAAAACTTATTAAATATTCTACTATTCCTCCTATTAAAGATGTATATAAAAAAGTTTTAAAAACAGGTTTTTCTGTTTTAGCAAATAAAGCCATAATAACAGCACCAAAGCCATATACAGGACTAAATGGTCCATACAAAAGACCTCTTCTTGGTTCGATATGAAATTCACCATTTATTAAGAATCTAAAGAAATTTAAAATAAGTTCTTCATAAATAACACCAAAAATACATCCGATTATAAAGATTAAAAATAATTTATAAAAACAAAAACCCTCGGCGAATTTTTCTTCTTTTTTAATTCCATTAGACATACAACTCCTCCTTAAGTATGTATTTAGTATAACACAAGTCAAATAAAAAAAGAAATAATTTTACTTATTTCTTTGAAAAAATATTACATATAATTATCTTTTCTAACTTCCATAAAACTTTGTGGATGCTTACATACAGGACAAATATCTAGTGCTTCATTACCAAAATAAACATGACCGCAATTTCTACAAATCCACATTTTTTCACCATCTTTTTTAAATACACGATCATCTTCAATATTTTTTAGTAATCTTAAATATCTTTCTTCATGTTCTTTTTCAATTTTACCTACGGCATCAAAAAGATAAGCAAGTTCATCAAATCCTTCTTCTTTAGCAGTTTTAGCAAACTCTTCATACATTGTTGTCCATTCATAGTTTTCACCACTTGCGGCATCTTTTAAATTAGTTTTTGTTTCAGGAATAGAACCTTCATGTAAATATTTAAACCATAATTTAGCATGTTCTTTTTCATTTTTAGCAGTTTCTTCAAAGATTTCGGCGATTTGTTCATATCCATCTTTTCTAGCTCTTGAAGCATAATAATCATATTTATTTCTAGCTTGGCTTTCTCCTTTAAAAGCTTCCATTAAGTTTTTTTCTGTTTTTGTTCCTTTTAATTCCATAATTTACCTCCTAGTAATATTATAATAAGTTATTAACTTTTTTGTCAATAACTTATTTTCTATATTTTAATTCACCCATACGAGATGTAGGAACAAATCCATCTTCTGCATCGATTACATCAAGAATTCTATTAACGACAGTGGCACAAGTAAGTTTTACTGTATCAGGTTTTGTTATAACCATATTTGTTGTAGGTTCTCCATATACAGTCCAAATATTTTGGTCAACATCAGTTTTAGAATATACTTTTCCAATACATTCAATTTCAAGAGTTATTCCTTCTTTAGTAATAGTAGATACAACGGCACTCATACCAGTTGCATATCCTTTTTTAATAGTCATATTAAGTGTTTTTGAAACT
Organism: uncultured Mycoplasmatota bacterium; assembly: GCA_900552235.1. Taxonomy (GTDB): domain Bacteria; phylum Bacillota_I; class Bacilli_A; order RF39; family UBA660; genus CAG-611. The sequence goes on from URYZ01000007.1 coordinate 2,929, forward strand.
AAATTCTTTTTGTATGTAATTGGAACACATTTTTGATTTTGACTAACAACAGTTAATCCTAATTTATCACATAACCATCCAGTTGTATTCCACATATAAGATGGTAAGAATTCTCCTTTTTTAATTAATTTTTTTCTAGCTTCTTCATCAATATTATCACTGCTTGCAACTTCTTTATCAAACTCTTTTAAAGTAAGACCAGCACCATGTGCTTTAGCAAGAGCAATACCATAGTCTTCAACATTATAAGAAGAACTACCCTTAATCTTAGTTATTTTATCAGTTGCTCCAGCAATAGTATAAATAAGATTTCCCCAGAAAGCATCTTGATAACCACTTCCTGTTATTGTACAGTGATTCTTTTTTGCAAGATCATCAATTTTTTTAGTAATTGTAGGGCTTGAGTTAAATGGATAAAATGCTTCTTCACATGTTGTAATAGCATTAATTCCAAGTCTCGCACATAATTCTAAACTTTCTTCAATATCTTTCATTAAACTCATTGTTGTAATAATACAAATATCAGGTTTTGTTTTTTTCATCATTTTTTCTGCTTCAAGAGGACTAACAATATTAACATTTAAGTTTTCTCCTTTTAAAACAGATGAAACATCTTTGCCAATTAAATCGGGGTTAACATCAACTGCTCCCACTAAGGTATAACCTTTTTCAATAGCATATTTCATTGTGTATATAGACATTTTTCCACATCCATATTGGACAAATTTAATATTTTTCTTTTTCATAAATTAATTCCTTTCTTATTCTATATATATATTATAAAGGATTTTCTAATAAATTTGTATAATTTAGACAAAGATTTACAATTTTTAACAAAAAAAGAAGTCGTACCCCCTGAAAGGACGACTTCAATAAAAAGAATAAAAAGGGGTTGGCTAGTGTGATACTAGCAGCCAATTTAACTTATAACATTTATGCCAATAAGTTCAATTGGTGCCTACTATAATAATCGAAAAGCCTTTGAAAGTCAACTTATTTTTAAAAAATTTTTAAAAAAATAAAAAATATTGAACTTTTTAAATCAAAATGATATTATATATATATAAAATAGATAGAAAAAATGAGGTTTTTTATGAAATTAAAAAGAATTACAATTATTGTGGGGTTAATTTTACTTTTACCATTAAATGTTAAAGCACTAACAGCAAAACTAGTTTGTGAAGATAAAAAAATATATATTAATAGTGATGTTACATGTAAATTATTTATAAATCCGGAAGGAAGTTTAATATCTAGTTTTAAAGCTGATATTACATATCCAAATGATATAAAACTATCAGGAATTCAAACATCATGGATTGATTCATCAACAAGTAATAAAATTGATATGAAAATGCAAACATCTACAGGAAATGAAGGTATTACAAGTGAAACAGAAATTGCTACTTTAAAGTTCAAAACAACTACTTCATATGGAGATAAACAAATAAAATTAAGTGGTGGTGATTTATCAAGTGTTGATATTTCTTCTATTCATGTTATATCTAATGAAAATAGATTAAATAGTCTAAATGTAATTGGTGAAAATATTAAATTTGATAAAAATACAAATATATATGAACTTACAACAACAAAAGAAAAAATAAATATTCAAGCAGAATTAGTTGATACTAATGCAAGATATGAGCAAAACTTTGGTCCAAGGGAAGTATCACTAAATTATGGTGAACAATTAATAAACATTATTGTTATAGCAGAAAGTAATGAAAAAAATACATATACTTTAAAAGTTACAAGACAAGACAACAGAAGTACAAATGATAATTTATCAAATATTGTTTTATCACTTGGCGAACTTTCACCTAAATTTTCTAAAGATGTTTTAAATTACACAGTGGAGGTTCCAAACAATGCTTCTTCATTAACTATAACAGCAAGTTTAGAAGATAAAAAAGCTGAATTTGTGTCAGGTTATGGTTCTAGAACAGTAGATTTAAAACTTGGTGAAAATATTATTTTAATTCAAACACAAGCTGAAAAAGGAAATACAAAAACATATACAATTAAAGTTAATAGAAACTATAAAGGTGATAATAATTATTTAAAAAGTATCACTTTAAGTAGTGGAACATTAAATTTTGATAAAGATATTTTTGAATATAAAATAAATGTTGATTATAATACTAAGGAACTATTAATATCTGCTATTGCAGAAGAAAAAACATCAACTGTTGAAGTGGTTGGTAATAAAGAATTAGTTGTCGGTGAAAATATATATAAAATAAAAGTTTTAGCAGAAAACAAATCAGAAAGAATATATACTATAATAGTTAATAGATTAGAAGAAGGAAAAACTTTATCAAATAATAATTATTTAGCTAATCTTTCAATAAAAAATCATTCAATAGCGTTTGTTAAAGATAAACTTACTTATGATATAACGTTAACTAATGAAACAAGTTTAGATTTAAAATATGATACAGAAGATGAAAAAGCATTTGTTAAGGTAGAAGGAAATAGTGATTTAAAAAATAACAGTGTTGTTAAAATTATTGTAACAGCAGAAGATGGTACAACAAGAACTTATATTTTAAATATAATAAAAGAAGAAGCTTTCAATTATACTATATTAATTATTCCGTTAGCAATTTTACTTCTTGGATTGGTTGTAATTATTGTAATAAAAAAAGTAAAACCAAAGAAAAAGGAAATTAACCCTATTAATGAAGAAATTGTTAAAGAAAAAAAATTAGTACTTGGTGAAAATAAAACTTCTCCTAAGAAATTTAAAGTAAGATATAAATCACTTGATGATACTTTAATTGTAAAGGATAAATAAAAAATCATAGATACTTAAGTTTAAGTGTCTATATTTTTTTCTTGTCTTTTATATTATATTATTGTATAATTTAGTTAAGAATTGATAAGAGGTATTAATATGAGGAAGATATTTAATAGTATTGATATAGGAACTGATGAAGTTAAGTTAGTTACAGCTGAATTTTATAATGGTCAGTATAATATTTTATGTGCTACTTCAGTAAAGACAAGCGGGGTAAGACAAGGACTAATTGTAAATTTAGTAGGGATAACTAATTCAATAAAAAAATGTGTGAAATTAGCAGAAAATAAATTAGGAACAAAAATAGATAAAGTAATTGCGGTTATTCCATCTCAAAATATATCTTTTGATATTGTAACAGGAAAAGCAAAAGTAACAAGTGATGATGGTTTAGTTGATGGTGTTGCTATTTTTAATTCAATAGGTAATGCGATAAAATCTAAAATAACTAATGAAACAGAAATAGTTACTACTAATCCAATTGAATATAAATTAGATAATAAAACAAAAGTTAAAAATGCTTTAGGACTTAAGGCAAAAGAAATTAGTTCAAGAGTAGTTATTAGTAGTGTTCCTAAGAAAAATGTTTATTCGGTTGTAAATATTTTAGAAAATTTAGGAATTGAAGTAATAGATATATGCTTTTCATCTATTGGTAATTATTATGCTGTAAAAACACCTGAACTTGACAGTAAAGTAGTGGCAATGGTTGACATTGGAGAAGAAAAAACTAATGTTGCTATTTTAAATAAGGGTGTTATGATAAAAGAAAGTATTTTACCTTTTGGAGGAAATATTTTAGATGAAGAAATAGCATTTAATTATAAAACAAAAGATGAAGATAGTAGAAAAATAAAAGAAGAATTTGCTGTTGTTAATAGGAAATATGCTGATGTAGATGAAAACTATAAATGTATTAATAGAATTAATCAAGAAGTTATTATTAATCAATATAGATTAGCAGAAAATTTAGAAAAAAAAGCTGTTGAAATGTTAAAAAGTATTAAAAATGAAATAAATAACTTAACAAAAAGAGAAATTGGTTATATAATAATTACAGGTGGTATTACTACGATGCAAGGTTTTAATACAATTGTAGAAGAACTTTTTGTAAGAAATGCTGCTGTTATGAATTTAGGAATAATAGGAATAAGAAATAATAAATACGCATGTAGCTATGGCGTAATTAAATATTTTGTAGAAAAATTAGATTTAAGAGAAAAAAAATACACTATGTATGGTGATGAAAAAATAGAAGAAATTATGTCTACAAGAAAGAAAATAGGGGCAACTGGTGTGCTTGGCAAAGTATTTGATAAGATTTTTGATTAGGAGATGATGATATGTTTGATTTAGCTATGATGGATCAATTAGCCAAAATAAAAGTAGTTGGCGTTGGTGGAGGCGGAGGTAATGCCATAAACCGTATGATAGATGCAGGAGTTCGTGGAGTTGAGTTTATTGCAATAAATACAGATGGACAAGCTCTTGCAGTTTCAAAAGCAGAAAAGAAAATTCAATTAGGACCTGGGCTTGGAGCTGGTGCTAAACCTGAATATGCAAGAGAATTTGCAGTAAAAGAAAAAAAAGAAATAGAAGAAATGTTAAAAGGTGCCGATATGGTATTTATAACATGTGGTATGGGTGGAGGAACTGGTACTGGAGCTGCTCCAGTTGTTGCAGAAATTGCCCAAAATTTAGGAGCTTTAACTGTTGCAATAGTTACTCGTCCATTCTCATTTGAAGGAAAAAGAAGAATGGATAATGCTATCGGAGGTATTGAAGAGCTTAAAAAACATGTTGATACAATTATCGTTATACCAAATGATAGATTAAGAGAAATCATTGATAAATCAACATCAATGTTAGATGCCTTTAAAGAAGTAGATAATGTTTTACTTCGTGGTGTACAATCAATTTCTGATTTAATTGCAGTAGTAGGACTTGTAAACCTTGACTTTGCCGATGTTCGTGCAGTTATGGAAAAATCAGGTAGTGCAATAATTGGAATTGGAATTGGTATGGGAGAAGATAGAGCTATGGAAGCTGCTAAACAAGCAGTATCATCTCCACTTCTTGAAACATCAATTCATGGCGCAACTGATGCAATTGTAAATATTACTGGTGGTTCTAATCTTACTTTATTTGAAGCAGAGCAAGCAGCAGAAGTTGTTAGGGCAGCTTCAAATACTGATATAAATATTATCTTTGGTTCAGTTATTAATGAAAACTTAAATGATGAAGTTATAGTTACTATAATTGCTACAGGTTTTGATAAAAAAGCAAACCAAAAAGTAATGTACGATCAAATGAGTACTACTCGTAGAACTCCAGAAGTAAGTTATGAAGATGATGATGATAATGGTTCATCTAGTTTTGAACCAACTGAAATAGATATACCAAGATTTTTACAAAACAAAAACTTTTAAGCAACGCAAGTTGCTTTTTTTATGTTTTTAATATATAATTTGTTTGTATGTGTGTCCTCGTAGCTCAGCTGGATAGAGCAATTGCCTCCTAAGCAATAGGTCGGAAGTTCAAATCTTCTCGGGGACGCCATTTTTATATTAAAAAAAATTAGAAAGAAAAAATTGTAAAGATTAAGAAAATCTATTGAACAAGATTATTTTAATATGCTACAATAAATTTGGTGATAGAAATGGAATATAAAATAACAATTCACGATGAAAGTGAAACAATTGAATTAGCAGAAAACTTTGAATCAGAGAAGTTTCCAAACATGGTTATTTGTTTAAATGGTGATTTAGGTAGTGGTAAAACAGTATTTGCAAAAGGTTTTGCCAATGCTTTAGGTATAGATGAACAGGTCACATCCCCAACTTTTAATATTGTAAAAGAATATTATTCAGGGGAACTTCCTTTTTTTCATATGGATGTTTACCGTATTGATGAGGGAGGCTTTGACATTAATTTTAGTGAATACTTTGTTAAAAAAGGTGTTTCAATAATTGAATGGGCATCTTTAATAAAAGATGAACTTCCTGATGAAAGATTAGAAATAAATATTAAAATAATAGATGAAGAAAAAAGATTATTTATAATTAAGCCAATTGGAAAAATATATGAAGATTTATGTGAGGCAGTATTATGATAAGTCTTTTTTTAGATACTTCATCTAGCAATTTAAATGTTGGTGTTTTAAAGGATAAAAAACTATTAAAAGAAAAATATATTCATTTTGAAAAGGATTTATCTAAGTATGCTTTAAATGAAATAAAAGAATTACTTGATAGTTTAAGTTTAAAACCTAATGATATAGATAATATTTATTGTGTTAATGGTCCAGGTTCTTTTACAGGCCTTAGAATTGGTGTAACAATAGCCAAAACATTTGCTTGGGGGTTAAATAAAGATTTATATAAAGTATCTAGTTTATTTGCTATGGCAACTAGTAATACTAATAGTTGTTATGTAATACCTTTAATTGATGCTAGAAGAAATTGTGTTTTTGCAGCAATATATGATAAAAATTATAATGTTATTATGGAAGAAAAATATATTTCTAAAGAAGATTTATTTGCTAAAGTAAATAGTCTAAATGGTACAAAAACTTATGTTGCAACAACTAATATTGATGGATTTGATGTAAAAATTTATGAGCCTGATTTAAATAATTTATTTAAGTATTTAAAAGATGATAAAGTTAATATTCATACTTTTGTACCTAATTATTTGAAACAAACTGAAGCAGAGGAAAATTTAAATAAATGATAAAAGAAATAGCTAAAGAAAAAGTAATTAATATATTTAATATAGATGAAATAGATAGTCCTTTTAGAAAATATTTTTGTTATGAGGAAGAAGATATTTTAGGTTATTTTTGTATTGATATAATATATGAAAAAATAGAACTTGTTAATATTTTTGTTAAAAATGAATATAGAAATAGAAAAATAGGGTCTTTTATGTTAAAATATTTAATTGATTTTGCAAGAAATAATAATATTTATAATATAACTTTAGAAGTTGATGAAAATAATATTTATGCAATTAAGTTATATGAAAAATGTGGGTTTATAAAAAAAGCAATAAGAAAAAATTACTATAATAATAGTGATGGGATACTTATGGAGTTGATTATATGAAAGATGTTTATATTTTAGGAATAGAATCTAGTTGTGATGAAACTAGTTGTTCGATAGTAAAAAATGGTTGTGAAGAAATAACTACAGTTATTTTAAGTCAAATAGATATTCATACATTATATGGAGGAGTTGTACCTGAAATAGCTAGTAGAAATCATGTTAAAGATATTACTTTTGTAATTGAAAAGTGTTTAAAAGATGCAAATATGACAATGGATGAAATTACTGCTATTGCAGTAACTTATGGGCCTGGTTTAATAGGATCTTTACTTGTAGGATTAGAAGCTGCAAAAACACTTTCTTATATATATAATAAACCTCTTATTCCAGTACATCATATTGCAGGTCATATTTATGCTAATAATATTGAAAAAGAAATGACTTTTCCTTTAATATGTTTAGTAATAAGTGGAGGACATACAAAACTTATTTATATGAAAGAACATTATAGTTTTGAAGAAGTTGGGACAACATTAGATGATGCTGTTGGGGAATGTTTTGATAAGGTTGCAAGGGTTATGAATATTGGTTATCCTGGTGGGCCAGTTGTTGATAAGCTTGCACATTTAGGACATCATACATATAATTTACCAATTCCTAAAAATGATGATAGTTTTGATTTTAGTTTTAGTGGTTTAAAAAGTGCTGTTATAAATCTTGTACATAATGAAGAACAAAGAGGAAATGAAATAAATAAAGAAGATTTAGCTTGTTCTTTTCAAGATTCTGTTGTTGAAGAATTATCATCTAAAACTGTTAGAGCAGTAAAAAAATATAAAGCTAATAATTTAATTTTAGCAGGTGGTGTTGCTGCTAATAAAGGAATAAGAGAAAAGTTAACGACTCTTTCTTTAGAAAATGGTTTTACTTTTTCTTATCCAAGTATGAAATATTGTACAGATAATGCTACAATGATTGCGGCAGCAGGATATTTCTGTTATAAACTTAAAGCTAATAGTTGCAATAATTTAATTTTAAATGGTGTATCTAGTGAAAAGTTGTCTTAAGAAATAATAAAAATTATATAAAAAAGGTAATAAATATCTTTTTTGGTAATAAAATATACTAAAAAATTAAAAAAAATGAAAAAATTTTAAAAAAGTTCTTGTCAAAGTTTAATTTTTATAGTATCATTGATATTGCTTGGTGGTTATAGATGGGCTCGTAGCTCAGTTGGTTAGAGCACTACTCTGATAAGGTAGGGGTCGATGGTTCAAGTCCATCCGGGCCCACCATTTATAATTTTTATTATTAAATGCCTCAATAGCTCAGTTGGTTAGAGCACTTGACTGTTAATCAAGGGGTCCTAGGTTCAAGTCCTAGTTGGGGCGCCATATTTTTTGGCCCGTTGGTGAAGTGGCTTAACACAGCGCCCTTTCACGGCGTCATTCATGGGTTCAAATCCCGTACGGGTCACCAAAGTAAGAAATATCCCTTTATTTAAGGGTTTTTTTGTGCGTTTTTTAAGCATTGACTAATTATGTAAAATAAGATTAAAATAAAGTTGAGGTATATATGTCTATGAATAAAGAATTATTAAGAAAAAAATATAAATTAATAAGAAAAAGTGTAACTGAAAAAAATATTAAAGATAATATTATTTATAATAAAGTGATAAATGATGATATCGTAAAAAAATGTTCTACTATTTTGATATATGTTTCTTTTAAAGATGAAGTTGACACTTTAAAACTTATAAAGTTTTTTCTTCAAAATAAAAGGGTTGCTGTTCCTAAAATAGAAAATAATAATATGAATTTTTATTATATAAAATCTTTAGAGGAATTAAAATCTGGATATTTTGGGATACTTGAACCAGTTTCAAATAATCTTGTAACTGATTTTTCTAATTGTGTTTGTATTACTCCGGGAATATGTTTTGATTTAAATGGTAATAGAATAGGTTATGGTAAGGGATTTTATGACAAGTTTTTTAATGAAGTTGACATTTATAAGATAGGATTATGTTATAAAAAGTGCCTTGTTAGGAAGATAGACGTAAATAATTTTGATAAAAGAGTAGAAAAAGTGATAACAGATTAAGTAAATTGTGTTATAATACTTTTATCAATATTTATTGCCTAGTGGCCAAGCGGTAAGGCGAAAGACTCTGACTCTTTTATTTCGTGGGTTCGAATCCTACCTAGGCAACCAGTAGTAAATAAAATTAAATTAAATAGATGAAAGGAAGTTTATTATGACAAGAAAAGAATATGCTGATTTTTTATTAAAAACTGATCATGACTATAATTATTACTTAAATAAATATCCTAAAAGAGAATTAAAAGAAGGACAAATGGTTACAAGATTTGCTCCAAGTCCAACTGGATTTGTTCATATGGGAAGTTTATATACATCTTTTTCTGATTTACAATTTGCTAAACAAACAAATGGAATATGTTATTTAAGAATTGAAGATACTGATGGAAAAAGGACTGTTGAAAATGGTGTTCAAGGAATAATTGATGATTTTAATTCTCTTGGAATAAGCTTTGATGAAGACCCAATTAAGAAAGGAAAATATGCTCCTTATATTCAAAGTGAAAGAGAAGATATTTATAAAGCATTTGCTAAAAAATTAATTGAAGAAGATAAAGCTTATCCTTGTTTTTGTACGGAAGATGATTTAAATAGAATAAGAGAATTACAAGAAAAAACAAAAGATAGACTTGGTTACTATGGCCATTATGCAAAATGTCGTAATTTAACTATGGAAGAAGTAATAGAAAAAATAAATAATGGTCAAAAGTATATTATTCGTTTAAAATCAAATGGAAGCTTCTTAAATAAAATTATTTTGGATGATTTAATAAAAGGAAAAATAGAAATGCCTGAAAATGATATGGATGTTGTTATAATAAAAGGTGACGGTCTTCCAACATATCACTTCGCACATGCAGTAGATGATCATTTAATGGGAACAACACATGTTTTAAGAGGAGATGAATGGGTAGCAAGTTATCCAATTCATGATCAATTATTTAAAATGTTAGACTTTCCACTTCCTAAATTTTGTCATATTGCTCCGATTACTGTTCGTGAGGGCGACACAATAAGAAAATTAAGTAAAAGAAAAGATAAAGGTGCTGCGATTAGTTATTATGCTAAAGAAGGAATACCAACTGATGTTATTAGATTATATTTAGCAACAGTTAATAATTCTAATTTTGAAGAATGGTATAATGAAAATCCTGATAAAACAGTTGATGACTTTACATTTACTTTTGATAAGATGCCTGTTGGAGGTTCATTATTTGATATTGAAAAGCTAACAAATATTTCTAAAATTTATTTTAGTCGTAAAAAAAGTGAGGATATTTTAACTGAACTACTTGAATATTTAAAAACCTATGATAAAGAATTCTATGAAATTGTAAATAATAATAAAGATAAAATGCTAAAGAGTTTAGATATTGAAAAATATACATCTCGTCCAAGAAAAGATATCTCATCTTATAGTGATGTTAGAAAATATTTTTGGTATATGTTTAGTGAATTGTTTACAAAAGATAGTTATAAAGATGTTATAAAAAAATCATTTTATAATAAAAATATGTTAACAGATTACATAACTAATGTTTATAATGAAGAGGATGATAGTAGTACTTGGTTTAATAAAATAAAAGAATTTGTGCCAAAGTATAATTTTGCAAGCGAAGTAAAAGAATATAAGAAAAATCCAGATAGTTATGTTGGACATGTTGGAGATTTTTGTGAAATGTTAAGAGTTGCTGTTACAACACTTTCTAACACACCTAATTTATATGATATATTAACTATTTTAGGTAAAGAAGAAATAGAAAAAAGAGTAAAGATGTTTGAAAGTTTAATTTAAAAAATAAAATAATAATACTTTTTGTATTATTATTTATGGTCCGTTGGTGAAGGGGTTTAACACACAAGGTTCTCATCCTTGGATTTCATGGGTTCGAAACCCATACGGATCACCAAAAGTACAAGTAAAAGACTAGTTTATAAGCTAGTCTTTTAACATTTTATAATATTATATAATATAGATTAAAAAATAAGTATACATTAACAATTAGTTAACATACTTTATTTTTTTTTAAATATATTTATAATAGTATATTGAATTGATAAAATAGCATTAAAATTGCTGTTTTTTATTTTTTTTAATGCATTAATATAAGAATTTTTTAATATTTTTTTCAAATCCATAAGCTTACCTCATAAATATATTAGAAATTTCTAATATATCATATATTTTATTCATATATTACAATAATGTCAAGGAGTGAAGTTTATGCCATTTACAATTAAAAACACAAAGTGTAAAGAAAGTGCGGTTTATAAATCATTATATATTAAAGAAGATTTAGTTAAAGAAATAGAAAAAATTGCAAAAGATAATAATACTTCTTTTAATAATGTTATTATTAGTATGATTGAATATTGTTTAAAGAAAAATAAATAAATTAAGTATACTCACTTAATTTATTTTTTATTATATCAATATCTTTTATTAATTCATCAATAATATCCGTATTTTGTTCATTAGAAGCCGTATTCTGCTTTTTTGGTGTTTCTATCCCTTGTTGAATTGCAGAATTAGTTTCTAGTATCTGGGCAATTAAATATAAAAAGTTACCTAAAGAATTTTGCCTTACATAATCTAAATCTCCGATAAGGGCAAATCCTATAACAGTAGCTAAGAATGTATATGTCATAGCTTCATTTTTACTATTTTTCATAACTTATCCTCTTTATAAAAAATATGCTAAAAATTGTAATATTTTGTTATAAATTGTAGAAATAGAAAATCTTTTTTGCTATAATAATTTTTAGATACTTGGAGGTGTTAGAATTTTATGGATTTAGCAGTTTTACTTATTCTAATAATTATAGTTGTCCTAGTTTTAAAAGATGTAAAATGGGTAACTTATCTTATTGGAATTGTTGAAATATTTTTAAGACTTATTCATTATATTGGTGATAACTTAAAAATAGCTAGTTTAAATAATTTTATTAATGAATATTTCCCAACTTCTATTTTTGCAATAATAGGGAAATACTCAAGTGGAGTAGTCTATGATATATTATCATGGGTACTTGTATTATTCTTAATTTGGTTTTTAATTTATTTAGTAAAATATTTATTTGGATGCAGATAAAATGATTTATTTAGATTATTCAGCAACAACACCAGTTAATGAAGAAGTATTAGATAGTTTTGTAAAAGCTACAAGAACTTATGTTGGTAATCCTAATTCTCTTCATAAACTAGGGGTTTCTGCTAATAAGCTTATAAATGATGCCACTAAACAAATTAGTGATATTTTAAATGTAAAACCAAATGAAATAATATATACAAGTGGAGCAAGTGAAGCAAATAATCTTGCTATAAAAGGAATATGTTTAAGAAATAATAAAAGAAAACACATTATAACAACAGAATTAGAACATTCTTCTGTTATTGGACCTTGTTCGTATTTACAAAGATTAGGATATGAAGTCGATTTTGTTAAACTTGATGAAAATGGAATTGTTGATTTAAATGATTTAAAAAATTTAATAAAAGAAGATACAATTTTGGTAAGTATAGCGAGTGTTAATAGTGAAGTTGGTGTTTTAGAACCTATTAATGAAATAGGTAAACTAATAAAAGAAGTTAATAAAAACACTTATTTTCATAGTGATATAACACAAAGTGTAGGAAAAATTAAAATAAATTTAGATTATGTTGATTTAGCAAGTTTTTCTGCTCAAAAGTTTTATGGACTAAAAGGAGTAGGGTGCTTAATTAAAAAAGAAAACATAATATTAGAACCACTTATTCATGGTGGAAAATCTACAACTGTTTACAGAAGTGGAACACCTGCTTTAGGGTTAATTGTATCAATGGCTAAAGCACTTAGACTTGCATATTTAGATTTTGATAAAAAATATGATTATGTATGTTTTTTAAATAAATATTTAAAAGAAGAATTATCAAAAATAAATAAGGTTCACATTAATAGTAATTCTTATTGTGTACCACATATTGTAAATATAAGTATCGAAAATATAAAACCTGAAACGATGCAACATGCTTTAGAACAAGAAGAAATATATGTTTCAACACAAACAGCTTGTTCAAGCAATAATCCAGTTTCAAAGGCAGTATTAGCAGTAACTAAAAATAAAAATTATGCTTCTTCTAGTATAAGAATAAGTTTATCTTATCTTACTACTAAAGAAGAAATAGATATGTTTATAAAAGTATTAAATAATAAAATAAAGGAGTTAAGTTAATATGTTAAAAATCGTAATAGTTCAAGCAATTTGGTGTAGTAGTTGTCTTTATATGAGTAAAGTATGGGATAAAGTAATGAAAAATAAAAAAGACATTGAAGTAATTAATCTTGATTATGACCTTGATAGAGATATAATTAAAGAGTTTAAAGTTAGTGATAATTTACCAGCATTTATGTTCTTTAAAGATGGTAAAGAAGTTAAAAGAACATATGGTGAAGTAAGCGAAAAAGAATTAAATAAAATAATTGAGGAGTTAAGATAGTGAAAAAAATAATCAAATATTTTTTCCTTTTTCTTCTTATTTTCTTTGTTAATGATGTTTGTGCTAAGGAAGTTAATATTAAATTCTTCTATGGAGATGGATGTCCTGTTTGTGCAAGAGAAGAAAAGTTTTTAGAAGAAATAGAAAGTAAATATGATGTAAAAATAATAAAATATGAAACATGGTACAATGAAGAAAATGCTAAACTTTTAGATGAAACAAAAGAAAAATATAATACAACAGGAAGAGGAGTTCCTTATACTGTTGTTGAAGATAGTGCATTTTTGGGCTTTAATACCACAATATCTTCACAGATAGAAGATAAAATAAAAAGTATAAGTAATGATAATAATGTAAATAATGATGATAAAAATGATCAAAAAGAAGATAAAACAATATATGACATACCATTAATAGGTAAAGTTGATATAAAAAAAGTAAGTGTTTTACTTGTTTCAATAGTAATTGGAATTGTTGATGGTTTTAATCCATGTGCAATGTGGGTCTTATTATTTTTAATAAGCACTTTACTTGGAATGAAAGATAGAAAAAGAATGTGGATAATAGGACTTACATTCTTATTAACATCAGCATTAGTTTATATGGTAATAATGCTTGGCTGGCTTGAGATAGTTGTAAATATAACAACAAGTATTTTAATTCGAAATATAATTGCTGTTATTGCAGTAATTGGAGGTCTTATTAATTTAAGAACATTTATTAAATCGAAAAAAACAAGTGGTTGTACAATTATAGATGATAATAAAAGAACGAAAGTATTTGAAAAGATTAAAAGTTTCACCAAAGAAAAAAGTTTATTCTTAGCATTACTTGGTGTAATAACTCTTTCAATTGGAGTAAATGTTGTTGAACTTGCTTGTAGTGCGGGATTACCTCTTGTATTTACACAAGTTTTAGCAGTAAATAATATTACAGGTGTAAATGCTTTAATGTATGTACTTGTTTATATTTTCTTCTTCTTGATAGATGACTTATTAATCTTTATTATAGCTATGACAACACTTAAATTAACAGGTGTATCTAATAAATATGCTAAGTATTCACATTTAGTGGGTGGAATACTTATGGTATTAATTGGGCTTTTACTTCTTATAAAACCTGAACTAATAATGTTTAATTTTTAGTTTCATTTTTAAAAAAGTGTGGTAAAATAGTGTTAAGTTTATGAAAGGAAGTATTATATGAAAAAAAACGAAAAGATAACATCAAGAGATGTAGATTTTGCTAAATGGTATACAGATGTTGTAAGTGCTGCACATTTGGCTTGTTATTCTAATGTTAAAGGATGTATGGTAATTGAACCAAATGGTTATGCAATTTGGGAAAGAATCCAAGAAGAAATGGATAGAATGTTTAAAGAAACAGGACATAGAAATATTTATATGCCTATGTTAATCCCAGAAAACTTAATGAATAAGGAACAAGATTTAATTAATGGATTTGCCCCAGAAGTTGCTTGGGTAACACAAGGTGGAAGTAAAAAGTTAGATGAAAGAATGTGTATAAGACCTACTAGTGAAACATTATTTAGTGACTATTATAGTGGTGTTTTAAAATCATATAAAGATTTACCTATGAAATATAATCAGTGGTGTAGTGTCCTTCGTTGGGAAAAAGAAACACGACCATTTCTAAGAAGTAGAGAGTTCTTATGGCAAGAAGGTCATACAATTCATGAAACAAAAAAAGAAGCAGAAAAAGAAACAAAAGATATGTTAAATATATATAAAACTTTCTTTGAAGATTACTTAGCAATTCCTGTTGTAACAGGTAAAAAAACAGAAAGTGAAAAGTTTGCTGGAGCAGAATATACTTTAACAGTTGAAGCTTTAATGTATAATGGTATATCACTTCAATCTGCTACAAGTCACTTTTTCGGACAAAAATTTTCTAAAGCTTATGATATAAAATTTGCCGATAGAAATAATAATTTAAGCTATGTATATCAAACATCATGGGGTAGTACAACTCGTATGATTGGAGCTTTAATCATGGTTCATAGTGATGATAATGGATTAGTTCTTCCTCCAAAAATTGCCCCTACTAAAGTAGTAATAATTCCAATTGGAGATGTAAAAGAAGAAGTTGAAAAAATCTATGAAAATTTAAAAGCAAATAATATAAGTGTAATGGTAGATAATAGTGATAAAACACCAGGATTTAAATTTGCTGAAGCTGAAGTTCTTGGAATACCAGTAAGAATTGAAGTAGGAGAAAGAGATTTAAAAGAAAATAAAATAACTTTTGTAAGAAGAGATACAAATGAAAAATATACTGTGGATAAAGATATTGATATTTTAAATTATACTTCTAATTTATTAGAGAAAATTCAAACTAATTTATTTAATAAAGCTAAAGAAAGACTTGAAAGCCTAACTTATGAAGCTCATACTTTAAAAGAAGTTGAAGATATTATGAATACTAAACCAGGATTTGTTAAGGCAATGTGGTGTGGCGATGAAGCTTGTGAGTTAAAAATGAAAGAAATTAAAGGTACAAAATCAAGATGTATTTTAGAACATGAAAAAATAGATGATAAATGTATTGTATGTGGAAAACCTGCAAAAGATTTAGTCGTTTGGGGAATTCAATATTAATTATTAGGTATTTAGTTATATGTAAACTAAATACTTTTTTTATTTACTTCATAAATATGTAGTGATATATTTAAGTTGGTGGTAGAAATGGAAAGTAAAAAAACGAAAAAAGAAATAGTGCAAATGCTTTTAAAAAAACAACTTGAAGAAAATGATGAAGAAGAATTGATAAATATGCTTATTGATGAACCAATTGCGGTAGATGTTGATAAACAAAGTGATAGTACAAGAACATTTGGAGATAAACTAGCAGATAAATTAACTGAAGTAGCAGGAAGTTGGACTTTTATAATAGGAATGATTTTATTTTTAATTATTTGGATATTTTTAAACTTATATTTAATTGATAGAGTAGATCCATACCCATTTGTTCTTCTTAATTTAGTTTTATCGTGTATTGCGGCTTTACAAGCTCCAATTATTATGATGAGTCAAAACAGGGAAGCTAAAAAAGATAGATTAAGAAGTTCTAATGATTATAAAACAGATTTAAAAAGTGAACTTATCTTAGAAGAACTTCATAGTGAGATGAAAAAAATATTGGCAAATCAAAATAAAATATTAAAATATTTAAGTGAAGATGAAGAAAAATAAAAGTTAAATAGAAAGTATTAAAAACAATACTTTTTCCTTTTTATTTATAAAAAAATAGGGTATAATTATATGTATAAGATTAATACTTTGGAGGGTATATGGAAGATAGAAAAAGAATAGATTATCTTGTTGATTTATTAAATAAATATAGTCATGAATATTATATTTTAGATAAACCTACAGTAGAGGATAGTGAATATGATAGATTACTTGAAGAATTAATAAATCTTGAAGAAAAAACAGGTTATATAAAAGAAGATTCACCAACTCATAGGGTTGGGTCTACAGTAATATCAAGTTTTAAAAAAGTAGAACATACAATACCTATGTTATCTTTAGGTGATATATTTAATGAAGATGAAATAATAAAGTTTGATGAAAGAATAAAGAAGGAAGGATTTAATCCTAAGTATGTTGTTGAACAAAAAATAGATGGTCTTGCTATTAGTTTATTATATAAAGATGGTATTTTAGTTCGTGGAGCAACACGTGGTGATGGGAAAATTGGAGAAGATATAACACATAATGTAAAAACAATAAAAGACATTCCTTTAAAACTTAATAAAAATATTGATATTGAAGTTCGTGGTGAAATATATATAAGCAAAAAAGAATTTAATCGTGTTAATAAAGAAAGAGAAAAGCAAAATCTTGATTTATTCCAAAACGCTAGAAATTTGGCAAGTGGAAGTGTTAGACAACTTGATTCTAAAGTAGCGGCATCAAGAAAACTAAGTAATTTTATATACCACCTACCAAACCCTAAAGACTATGGTATTTATTCACATGAAGAAGCATTAAACTTTATGGCTAGTTTAGGATTTGTTGTTAACAAAGATAGAAAAGTTTGTGATAATATTAATGAAGTTATAAGTTTTATTGATGATGTTAGTACAAGAAGAAAAAGTCTTTTATATGATATAGATGGTATGGTAATAAAAGTTGATGATATAAATATGCAAGATGCTTTAGGTTTTACGGCTAAAAACCCTAAATGGGCTATCGCATATAAATTTCCACCAGAAGAAGTAACAACAAGATTAACTGATATTATTTTTACAGTAGGAAGAACTGGTAAAATAACTCCTAATGCTATTTTAGAACCTGTCCGTGTTGCAGGAAGTACTATATCAAGAGCAACTTTACATAATGAAGACTTTATAAAAGAAAAAGATATACGTGTAGGAGATATTGTAGTATTAAGAAAAGCAGGAGATGTTATACCTGAAGTAGTAAGTGTAAAATTAGATAGAAGAACAACTATCTTACCTGAATTTAAAATGATAGAATTTTGTCCTGTTTGTAAATCAAAACTAATAAAAAAAGAAAGTGAAGCACACCATTATTGTCCAAATGAAAAATGTCCTGCAAGAAATATGGAAAAATTGATTCACTTTGTAAGTAGAAAAGCAATGAATATTGATGGGCTTGGAGAAAAAATAATTGAAGATTTTTATAATTTTGGTTATTTAAAAACAATTGATGATATTTATAATCTTTATAAAAAGCATGATGAACTAAAAGCACTTGAGGGTTTTGGTGAAAAATCAATTAATACAATCTTAGAAAATATTGAAAAATCTAAATCTAATTCCTTAGAAAAATTATTGTTTGGTCTTGGTATAAGACATTTTGGTGAAAAAAGTGCTTTAGTAATAGCAAAAAATTTCCCATCAATTGATAAAATAAAAGAAGCTTCTTTGGAAGAATTAACCGCTCTTAATGATGTAGGAAGTGTTATGGCTCAAAGTATTTATGATTATTTTAAAGATGAAGAAAATATAAAGCTTTTAGAAAAATTAAAAGATTTAGGTTTAAATATGAACTATTTAGGTAAACAAATAGAAAAACAAGATAATTTTAATGATAAAAAGTTTGTAATAACAGGGACAATTAGTTTTATAGGAAGAGATAAATTAAAAGAACAAATAAATCTTTATGGTGGTAAAACAATTGATTCCGTTAGTAAGAATACAGATGTTGTAATTGTTGGAGATAATCCTGGTAGTAAATATGAAAAAGCTAAAGAACTTGGAATAACTATTTGGGATGAGGAAAGATTAAAAGAAGAATTAAATAAGATTAATATGTAAGGGTGTGGTAATAATGTTAGCTAATATAATAACAATAATAAGACTTCTTCTTATTATTCCACTTAGTGTATTATTGTATAATAAAGGAATACAAAACATAATTTCCGCTTGTTTATTTGTTTTTATAATACTAACAGATTTTTTAGATGGATATGTGGCAAGAAAATATAAACAGGTAACTAAATTTGGAAAATTAATTGATCCAATTGTTGATAAATTATTGATTGTGGTTGTAACTGTTTTATTAATAATTAAAAATATAATTCCTGTATATAGTTTATTTATCTTTATAAGAGATATAGTTATTTGGACTTCAGCTTTAATTATAATGAAAAAAAAGAAGATAATTCTTTCGTCTAATATTTATGGAAAAACAAAAACAGTTCTTCATTTCTTTGCGATTCTTTTTGTCCTAATTATAGGAAAGTGGAATATGATATCATTTGATCTTCTTGTTTTAAGTTTTGCAACATTATTTCCTGAATTAGTTTATGGTTATAAGACTTATTTAAAAAAAGATAAATATGAAGAGATAGTTAACAAAAAAAATAATGGTTTAGTATTATCATATAAAGAAATGGATATGTATTTTAATGCTTACTTAAATAATAATATAAATGATGAAGTTATGACAAAATTATTAAAAGCTATTTGTAAAAAAGGTCTTAATGATAAAGAAATAATAGATTTAACAGATATATTTATAAAAAGTGGTGATACTCTTAATTTAGATTATTTAGGTGTTACAGTTGATAAACATTCAACTGGAGGAGTAGGAGATAAAACAACTTTGATTCTAGCTCCTTTATTAGCAGCATGTGATGTATTAATGCCTAAAATGAGTGGAAGAGGTTTAGGTTTTACGGGTGGTACAATAGATAAATTAGAAAGTATAAATGTAAATGTTAATTTAAGTGAGGAAGACTTTATAAAAACAGTTAAAGAAATTGGTTTTTGTGTTATTAGTCAAACAAAAAATATCTGTTTAATGGATAAAAAAATATATGCTTTAAGGGATGTAACAAATACAACTGAAAGTATTGGTTTAATTGCTAGTTCAATTATGAGTAAAAAAATAGCATGTGGGGCAAGTAAAATTCTTATTGATATAAAAATAGGAAATGGGGCATTAATAAAAAATTATGATGATGCCATAAAACTTGCTAAAATTATGAAAAAAATAGGCAAACATTATAATAGAGAAGTTGTTTGTATGTTAACTGATATGAATGTTCCTTTAGGAAGTAATGTTGGAAATAAAATAGAGGTAATGGAAGTATTAGATATTTTACAAAATAAAAAAGATAATTTATTAAAATCATTAGTAATTGATATGGCAACAGAAATTGTTATGCTTGCAAAAAATATGCCAAAACAAGATGCGAAAAAAGAAGTTGTTACTAATTTAGAAAATGGTAAAGCTTATGAAAAATTTACCTCTTTTGTAACACGACAAGGAGGAAGTATAAATAATTTAAAACTTAAAAAAGGTGTTAACATTTTAAGTGAAAAAGAAGGTTATTTAAGAGAAATAAATGCTTTAGAAATAGGTAAGCTTTCTTGTAAATTAGGTTCAGGACGAGTAAAAAAAGAAGATAATATTGATTATGATGCTGGTGTAATATTAAAAAAGGATATAGGTAGTTATGTAAAAAAAGGTGATATTTTATGTACAATATATGGAAAAAAACAAGAAAGTATTGATGTTAGTAAAATATTTAAAATAACAAAAAATAAACCAAAGAAAAAAGAAAGTTTAATTATTGAGATAATTTAAGATAAATAATTTATAAGGTATAAAATTCAACATAATTTTATACCTTATTTTTTTATAATAAATTTGGTGATGATTATGAAAGTTAAAATATTTGATGAAGAAAGTGAAAAAGACTTAGAAGAAAAACTAAATGATTTTTTAAGTGATTTTGATGGTGAAATAGTGGATATAAAATTTCAAGTTAGTGTATCTATATTTAGTGAAGAACAAATATATTGTTTTTCAGGAATGATAATTTATAAATAAAAAAATTATCATTTTTCTTTTGATAATTTTTTAAAATATGATTTTATAACATTTAAATCACTATATTTTATATATTTGTCATCTATTGCCATATAATTATCTAAACCTTTTCCAAGAATTAATAAAGTATCATTTTCTTTTGCTAAAGATAAGGCTTTAAAAATAGCTTTTGTTCTATTTTCAATTATTTCATAATTATTATTTTTAACTTTAGATGTCATATCACTTATGATACTTTCTATGTTTTCATTTCTTGGATCATCCATAGTAAATATAACTTTATTGGAATAATTTGTTACTATTTTTCCAATTTCACTTCTTTTATCTTTATATCTTTTACCGGCACATCCTACTACTGTTATGATATTTCCTTTTTTAACCTTATTAAAAAAATTTAATACTTCATATGTTGCGTTTGTTGTATGGGCATAATCTAAAATAATATCATAATTTTGTTTAAAATCTATTTTTTGAAGTCTTCCAGGAACTTGTTTAAGTTTTTTAATATTATTTATGATAGATGGCATGTCTATATTAAAACAGTTTAATGTTATAATTGCAGCAACTAAATTATAAACGTTAAATTTTCCAAGTAAAGGACTTGTAATATTGTAAATTTTGTTATTTACTTTAAGGTTAAAAGTAGTTTTATCATTGTATTCATTTATATTATAAAAATAATAATTACATTTTTTACTAGTTCCATATGTTATTATATTTTTATTGCATCTTTTTTTTATATAATTAAAGTGTTTGTCATCTTTATTCAAAATACATAATTTTGCTTGTTTAAATAGTTTTGTTTTGGAATCTAAATAGTTTTTAAATGTTTTATGAATATTTAAATGATCTTTATTTATATTGGTTAAAATAGCTATATCAAAATTAATGTTATGACATCTATTATGAAGCATTGCTTCACTTGATACTTCCATGATTAGACTATTATAATTATTTTTATTTAATATATTAAAGTATTTAAATAAAGTATCAAGACTAGGTGTTGTATTTTTTGTTTTAATAACTTTTTCTTTTAAGACAAAACCATTTGTACCTAGATAAGAAGAATTAATATAGTTATTTAATAAATCGTTTATAATCATTGCTGTTGTTGTTTTTCCATCAGTTCCTGTTATTCCAACAAGTTTTAAATTATCAAGTGGATAATTATAATAATTATTTAATATTTGGTAGTATGTATCATTAGTGTTTTGTACTTTTATAAACATTTTATTATTAGGTTTTATATCTTTATCTATAATAATGGCCTTACACCCATTTTTAATTGCATCACTTATATATTTGTGTCTATCATCATATATATCATGGGTACATATAAAAATGTCACCTTTTTTTATGTGCTTTGAATTGTTTTTAAATTTTAACATATTACATCATGTGCATACTAGAAGTATAGTTGTAATTATAATCTAAATTATTTGGTGTAGAGTTAGTCCCATTTAATTTTTTTTCAATATTAGCAACCTTTCTTTCAAGTGTTTGTAATCTTTGTTCAATTAAATTATAGTCATATCCTGATTGAAAATTGTTTGGCATCATTGGCATTTGATTATTAGGCATCATGTTTGGATTAAAACCAAATGGCATATTTGTATTCATATAATTCCTCCTTTTTTCTAAAGTATTATATGTAATTTTTGTTTTTATGTTAAATTATTTATAAAAAGCAAAAAACGTTGACACAAAAACAAATGTTTGATATTATATATGTGGTAAGAAGAATTAATAACAAAAGATATTTAAATGCATAAAAGTTATAAATATATTGAAGGAGGTATATATGGAAGAAAGTAAAATGCATTTAATAAATAAGTTATTTAATAATGAAACGATAAGGACAATATGGGATAAAGAACAGGAAAAATATTATGTTAGTGTAGTGGATGTTGTTGGTGTATTGTCCGGAAGTGAAAATCCAAGAGATTATTGGAAAGTATTAAAACACAGATTAAAAAAAGAGGGAAATAAGTCGGTTACAAATTGTAACCAACTGAAATTGAAGTCAAAAGATGGAAAATATTATAATACTGATGTATGTGATATTGAGGGGATGTTTATGTAATTAAATTTAGTGAATGATGACAAAAATGTTAATTAAATGTTGATAGTATGATATAATAAAAATATCTAGTTATGTGAAAGATGGTGATATTGATGATAAAAGGTAAACCCTTTGTAAAGTGGGCAGGTGGAAAAAGACAAATTATTGATATGTTAATTAAGTATGCTCCAAGAGAATTTAATACATATTATGAACCATTTGTAGGTGGAGGTGCTTTATTTTTTGAATTATCACCTAAGAAAGGTGTTATTAATGATTCAAATGAAGAACTTATAAATATATATAAATGTTTATGTAATGAAGATAAGTTTAAAAAAATGTGTAGCGTGTTAAATCATTATGAAAAAGAACATAATGAAGAGTTTTATTACAAAATAAGAAATAAAGATAGAAATAAAAATGCATATAATAAATTAGCTGATTATACAAAAGCTGCTAGAACTATATATTTAAATAAAGCTTGTTTTAATGGATTATATAGAGTTAATAGTAAAAATGAATTTAATGTTCCATTTGGCAAAAAGAATAAAGTTAATACTTATGATGGTAGTAACTTAATAACAGTTAGTAATTATTTGACATTAAATAATATAAAAATATGCAATGAGGATTTTGAAAAATCCGTAAAAACTGCCAAAAAAGGTGATTTTGTTTATTTTGATCCTCCGTATGATTCTGATACTTCAACATTTAATAGTTATACGGAAGAAGGGTTTGGTAAAGAAGAACAAAAGCGTCTTGCTAAGGTGTTTAAAGAACTAGACAAAAAAGGTGTTTATGTTATGCTTTCTAATCATAATACAGTGTTAGTTAATGAATTGTATAAAGATTATAATATTCATGTAATTGAAGCCAAAAGAAACATTAATTCTAATGGTAAAAAAAGAGGCAAAGTAGAGGAAGTAATTATTACAAATTACAATAATACGTTATGAAAAAAGAAAGTAGTGATAAATTAAAGCCATATTATCAGGCTGATAATTTTACATTGTTATGTGGAGATTCTTTTGAAATATTAAAAAAATTAAAGCCCAAAAGTATTGATATGATATTTGCTGATCCACCATATTTTTTATCTAACGATGGAATTACTTGTAATGGTGGTAAGATGGTATCTGTCAATAAAGGAGAATGGGATAGGACAGTTAGTATAAAAGAAAAACATTTATATAATAAAAAATGGATTAAATTATGTAAAAGGGTATTAAAGGATGATGGTACAATATGGATAAGTGGTACAATGCATAATATATATTCAATTGGTATGGCGCTTGAAGAAGAAGGGTTTAAAATAATAAACAATATTACTTGGAAAAAATTAAATCCTCCTCCTAATATAAGTTGCCGTGCATTTGTTCATTCTACTGAGACAATTTTATGGGCTAAAAAAGATATTAAAAACATAAAACATAAATTTAATTATGATATTATGAAAAAGATAAATAACAACAAACAAATGAAAGATGTTTGGGAAACGTCACTTACTAAACCTAGTGAAAAGTTTTGTGGTAAGCATCCAACACAAAAGCCAATGGAATTGTTAAATAGAATTATACTTGCTTCAACTGATGAAGATGATTTAATATTAGATCCATTTAATGGAAGTGGTACAACGGGAATAGTAGCCAATAAATTAAATAGAAAATATATTGGAATAGAAAGTGAAAAAGAATATTTGAATTTAACTATAAGAAGAAAGGAAAATAATAAATGAAACGTGATTTTAATGATTTAATGTTATCTTTAAAGAAAAGCATAACTCCAGCAGATTTTTTTGTTGATTTTCAAAAAGTATATATAAGTATTAAGGAATATGAAATACATTTAAATATATTAAATTCATTAATAGGAAAGAAAAATATAGAAGAAGAATTTGTTGAATTGGTAAAAAAGTATCCAGAAGTTATGAAATCAATTCCAATTTTGCTTGCAACTCATGAACATAAATTTGATATTATAAATGCTCCAACTGTAGATATGTATGACTCAATAAAAAATAAAAATTTTAAATTTTTGGAGGAAAAATTCATATGCTATGATTTTGAAAAAATAGAACATCCAATAGATGATTATGCAAAGTTTTTAAGAAATAGTGGTTTATTTGAATTAATTAGTGATAGAAAAATTAAAAATCTTGTTGATTATGCAATAGGGATAGAAGTGGGACTTGATTCTAACACTAGAAAAAACAGAAGTGGTAGAATTATGGAAGATGTTGTAGAAAAATTTTTCCAAATTTCTAAAATAAGTTATGAAAAACAAATGAGTTATAAAGATATTGATAGTAAATATGGTACTAACTTATGTTCAATAGGGAAATCAACTAAAAAATTTGATTTTGTTTTTAAAAATAAAAAAGGTGTAATAGTATTGATGGAAGTAAACTTTTATAGAACACAAGGATCCAAACCTAATGAAACTGCTAAAAGTTACATAGAACTTAGTAGCAAAATAAAGCAACTTGATAATGTAAGATTTGTTTGGGTTACAGATGGTCATGGTTGGATAAGCTCAAGATTAAACTTAGAAGATGCATATGATAATATAGATTATCTTTATACTTTAAAAGATTTAGAAGACGGTATTTTGGAAAAGATAAATAATGGTAATTAATAATTATCATTTTTTTATTTAATTACTTTATTTATTTGGTTTAGAATTAAGAATTGTGATATAATAAAATAGCTAGTTAAAGGAATGGTGTTATGAGACTTAGAAATGTAAAAAATAAGGAAGAAATATTAAGTAGTTGTTCTTTTGTTATAGATAATCCTTCAAATTATAAAGGAAAATGGAATACTCTTTTTAACAATAATAATGAAATAAATATAGAAATAGGAACAGGAAAATGTAAATTTATTTATGAAATGGCTTTGAAAAATCCTAATATTAATTATATAGGAATAGAAAAAAGCGCAAGTATACTTGCAATTGCAACAAAAAGACTTGAAAAGTTAGATAATTTATATTTAATAAATTATGATGCATTAAAACTTGATGAAGTTTTTTCTCATGAAATAGATAAAATATATTTAAACTTTTCTGATCCATGGCCTAAGAATAGACATGAAAACAGAAGACTTACAAGTCCTAATTTTTTAAAAACTTATGATAAATTATTTAAAAAAGAAAAAAGAATAGAGTTTAAAACAGATAACATGGGGCTTTTTGAATATTCAATTTGTTCTCTTAGTAATTATGGTTATATTTTTGAAAGTATAAATTTAGATTTGCAAAACAGTGAAAATAATGATAATATAATGACAGAGTATGAATATAAATTTAGTCAAAAAGGTTTTAAAATTTACAAACTTGTAGCTTTTAAAAAATAACTATTTATATTCTTAAATAAATTTGATATAATAGAGGTGTATAAATAAAATATGAAGAAAATAATTTTACCTTTAGTAATAATTGTACTTTTACTTACAGGTTGTAGTATTGTAAAGTTAAATAGTTTATCACTTGATGAAATAGTGGATTATGGTCTTAGTAATACTTATAAAGCTAATAATTCATTTAAAGGATATAAAATATATTTACCAAATGATATGACTATTATTAACGATGAAAAAGAAAATAATGTATTTTATTCTAAAGGACATAAGTATTATTTATATGTAGATATAATTAGTTATTATAAAAAAATAGTTAATGATTATAAAATAAATGAGGATGAAAAAGCTTTCTATTCTAAAATAATTAATCATAATGGTAATAAAGGCTATGTTCTAATAACAAAACAAGATAATAATTATTTTCTTGAAGTTATGTATAATTATTCTAAAATAGAAGTAATAACAGATAATTATAAAGAATCTTTGTTTAAATCAATTACTATCTTAAATAACATTAAATATAATGATAAAATAATTGAATCATTAATTGGGGAAAATACGATTAATTATAATGAAGAAGAATATAGTTATTTAAATCCTTCAAAAAATACATCATCATTCTTGGAATGGAAAGAAATGTATGGAGATTATAAACCTGAACCTAATGAAATACCAGATGAAGATACGATTGATATAAAAAAAGATGAATAACTTAATATGAAAGGAAGAACAAAATGAAACTATTAGAAAAGCTAAAAACTATGATTTATGAAGAAGATGAAGAGGAAGAACAAGAAGAGATAGCTAAAAAAATTGATATTGAAAAAACAATTAAAGAAGAATATAAAGATTATAAAGAATATGAAGAACCTGAGGTTAAAAAAGCAGAAGAAAAGCCACCAATTATATTTGATGTAGAAGACTTTATCGAAGAAGAAAAACCAAAAGTAGAACCTGTTTATGAAGTTCCTAAAAAAGAAGAAAAGGTTTTATATGGTGGTTATGAAAAAAATTATTCATTTAGTAATTATAAAGAACCTGAGGTTAAAAAGGAAAAGTTTAAACCTTCATTAAATATATCTCCAGTATATGGGGTAATTAGTAGTGAACATGAAAATACCAGTGTTGTTACAAAAGTACCATATGAAAGAAAAAGTATTGATAGTTTATTTGTAGAAGAAAAGCCTAAAAAAATGGATTTTGATGCAATTAGACAAAAAGCTTATGGTGAAACAAAAGAAGAGGAAAACTCTTTACTTTATGAAATGAC
Source organism: uncultured Mycoplasmatota bacterium (assembly GCA_900552235.1). Taxonomy (GTDB): domain Bacteria; phylum Bacillota_I; class Bacilli_A; order RF39; family UBA660; genus CAG-611. The sequence goes on from URYZ01000007.1 coordinate 30,374, forward strand.
TGATAAAGAAGAAGCACCTGGTATTGCTAAGATTACTTTAGGAGATGCTGAGGAATATTTTGAAGATTTAGGGTTAGAATATAATGTAGATTATACAGATGTTGAAAAAGAACAAGAAAAAACAAGAGCAGCTAAGAATAAAAAATTACAAAAAGAAATAGATGATGAACAAGTAGTTAAAGAAGTAAAAAAAGAAGACAAAGAAGAAAAACCTGAAGAAAAAAGTTTATATGATTTAATTGATATGATGTATGATGAAAAATAGTTTTTAGGAGGGAATAAAATGGGATATAATACCGTAATAACAACAATATTATTAGTTTTAGCTTGTATACTTCTTATCTTTTTAATATTAATCGCTATAAGAATATTAATAATTAGTGATAAAGTACATATAATATTATTGGATGTAGAAAAGAAGTTAAAAGCAGTTAATGGAGTATTTGAAACAATTGATCATGTTAATAGTGCAGTTAGTACCGTAAGTGATGTAATTGTAGCAAAAATCATTGAAGTTATAAAAAGTTTTTTTGGAAAAAAGAATATAGAAAGGGAAAGTGATAAAGATGAGTAAGAAAAATGGATTAGGAAAACTTTTATTAGGATTAGGAGCAGGAGTAGGAATTGGTATGCTTTTTGCACCAGATAAGGGTAGTGAAACAAGAAAGAAATTAAAATTAAAATTTGAAGAATTACTAAATAGTGTTAAAGAATTAGACAAAGATGAAGTAAAAATGGCTATTGAAGAAAAAATTAATGAAATCAAAAAAGATTTAGAAGATCTAGATAAAGAAAAAGTATTAAAAATAGCTAAGAAAAAAAGTGAAGAAATTAAAGACAAGTTAGATGATTTATATAAACTTGCAAAGAAAAAAGCTACTCCAGTTGTAGAAAGTGCTGTTGAAGACTTAAGAAACAGTGCTATTAAAGTTACTAAAGAAGTTTTAACTAAATTAGAAAAAACCGAAAAATAAATAAAATAAAGGTTATTAACAAAATTGTTAATAACCTTTTATTATTCATTTATATAACCTCTTGCAGTTAATCTATTAATTAAAGTTTTTTCACTTTTATTTCCAACTAATCTTGAAAAACTACCGAGTTCTTCACCATTCTCATAGAATAAAACAGTTGGTGTCCCAGTGAATGTTCCCTCTTCTTTAAATTTATTATATTCAGCTTCAGTTAGTTTTGTAAGATTAATATAATAAATAGTTACTTTATATTCTTTAGCGACTTTTGTAATTGTGGGAGTAAAGTTTTTACAATGTTTACAATTATTTTGTTTTATATATAAAATAAATTTTTCATTATTCTTTTTTGAATCTTCTTTTAAGTTTAAATATTCATTATAACTAACTTCTTTCATATAACTATTTGTATCACATCCTGTAAGTATTATACAAATAAATAATAATATAAATGTTAAAAAATAATATTTTTTCATATACTTCACCTCAACAAGTATTATAATACCATAAAATTGGTTAATTTTACAAAAAAATTGTTAAATAAATTGACAAATAATTAAATATTTAGTAATATTTATATATAGGAAGAGAGGTTATAAATATGTTTACATTATTAAGTTTTTGTGAAAGTTCAGCAGAAATATGGCAATTAGTAGGTAAAATTATTAATATTATTAAAATCGTTATACCAATTATCATAGTAGTTTTAGCTATGTTAGATTTAGGTAAAGCAGTAATGGCAGGAGAAGAAAAAGAAATAAAAGAAACACAAAAGATGTTAATTAAAAGATTAATATATGGTGTTGTTATATTCTTTGTTGTTACAATAGTACAAGTTGTATTTAATTTAATTGGAAGAAGTGTAGTTGAAGATGATGCAGCTTGTTGGGCATGTGCTACTTCCCCAAGTGGACAAGTTTGTAAAGATGCAGTAAATAAAGCACAAAATCAATAATTATATAAAATAAAATAAACAAATAGATTGTTATTTGTTTATTTTTTTGTTAGAATAATTATAGTAATTACTTGTTGGGTGGTGATGTTATGGATGAACAAGAATCATATTTAAATGAAGAAGAGGTTAATCAAAGTTTAAATAATGCTGGAAATAAAATAAATCAATTTGGGCAAGGTATGTATAATGGTGTTAGACAAGGTATAAATGATTATAAGAATATTAAAAATCATGGATTACAAAGTGCTGATAAAGATTTAAATGACAATAAAAAAGAACCAGAAATACCTGAACCAAAAAATCAAAATACCAATCCAACAGGAGTTGTTAATCCATCAACTGGAAATGATAATCAAAATAGTTTACCAAATAAGGATAATGATTTAAAAGATAAAGACAAAGATAAAAAAGATGACAAAAATAGTGATAAAAAAGATGATGACAAAGACGATAAAAGGAATAAAGATGATAAAGAAAAAAAATCAAGTTTAAAAGAAAAGTTGAATGAAAAAAGTCCTTTTAATAAATTAAATAAAAAGATAGTGGAAAAGTTAGATCCTGCAAAAGTATTATTTAAAAAAGTCAAATTATATGGTAGTTTAGTTTTGTTAGGTTGCGCATTAATATTTGTTTTAATAATAGCTTTGGTTGGGGGTACAGCAATTCATACAACCTTACATAATATAACAGAAGATTTTGTGTGCAGTATGGGTGAAGTTTCAAAAGAAGAAGATATGCAAGTTGTAAGAACTTTTGGATGGTACTTAAAGGAAACAGGCGAATATGAAACAGTAGAGGTTCCTAAAACAACATTTATTGAAATTACTTCACCAACTGGAGGAGTAATGAAGATTCCAACAATAGAAATGGTAACAGAAAAGTCACCAATATATGAAGCGGTATTTAATACGGGAATAGATGTAAAAGTAAAAGAAGGAACCAAGATACGTTCAAGTCAACCTGGAACAGTTACTACAATAAATAATGATTATATAGAAATAAACCATAATTTAAATAAAGAAAATAGTTATAACGATAAAGAATACATCACAAGATATTATAATTATGGAACATTATTTAAAGATATAAAAGAAAATGGTCTTGTTGTAAAAGAAACAACTTTGTCACTTGCAGGAAATGATATTATGCATTTTGAAATAACCGAAGATGAAAAATATATTGATCCTAATTTAATGTTTGGTTATGAAGCAGCAGGAGATGTTTGTGGTGATCAAGATGCGATAAAAACAACAAGAGGTACTGCAGCTGATGAAGATATTAAAAAATTATTAGATAATAAATGTACTTCTAAAAAAGAACAAATTGGAAGAAAAAGTGGTAAACAACAAGCATGTAATAATGGTTATTATGGTACTCCAGAAGGTGAATATACAAGTTTAGTATGTGGAAGTACAAGTTTAAATGCAAAAGGACCAGGAACTGCCCAGTGTGCTGCTGGAGTTTATCGGTATTTTAATAGTTTCTTACCAAACTTGGATAAAACAGCATGGATGAAATTTGACAGAATCCGTGGTAATGCTGTTGATTACTGGATTAGAAATAATAATTTAGGAAAAGATGGATTTAAAGCTGACCAAAATCCAACACCAGGATCAGTTTGGGTTTCAAGTTATAGTAGTGCAACATGTGGAACATCAGCATGTGGACATGTAATGGCTGTTATAAGTGTTGAAGGCGATAATGTTAATGTATTTGAATGTAACCATTATGGAAATGAGATGTGTTGGTATCATACCTATACAAAATCATACCTTTCAAATTATCGAGGATTTTTAGGATATATTCATATTTTAGGAGAGTGTTAATGAAAAAGAAAATTTTAGTTTTAATTGGATTAGTAATGTTAACAACAGGGTGTAATGCTACAATTAATGTTAATATAGATAAAGACAACGTTAATCAAAAATATATTATTAATATGGATAGTAGTGAAATATCCAATGGAACAGTTTATAGAACTATTGAACAAAATTTATTAGATAAAGAATTTGATAGTGAAGTCTTAAGTTATTTTACTATTAATAACAATATAAATAGTAATCCATTAAAAGCATCAAGAACATACTTATTAGACAATTATACTTGGGATACTTTAATTGCTAGATGTTATGATAATCAAAATATAACTTATGAAAATAATGTATTAAAAATAAATGCAAGTGGTTTTAATTGCTATGATAAGTATTCTGTTTTAAATAATGTAAATTTAAATGTTACTACTAATTATAAAGTATTAAATAATAATGCTGATAAAGTAGATGGAAATACTTATACATGGAATATAACTAAGAATAATGTATCAAATATTAATATGGAAATAGATTTTAATAACAAAGAAGCAAATAATAAAACTATATTAATAATATTAGGCGTTGCTTGTTTATTAATTGTAGTTGGTTATTTCTTATATCATATATATAAATATAAATTAGTAAAAAATGATTCTATTTAATAAACAGAATCATTTTTCTTTACGAAATGTTTAATTTTAGTTGACATTAAAAAGTCCTTATGGTAGTATATTTGCCAACAACTTAGGGTATTTATGTTTATTATTTAAGATAGGGGGAATGTAAAGTGAATAATAAAATAGAAATGACAATGGTATTAAAAAACAAAGAAGATTATACTGA
>URYZ01000008.1 GCA_900552235.1 uncultured Mycoplasmatota bacterium
TTATAATACATATTTTATAAAAATAAAAGAGTATTGAACTTTGTCAACACTCTGAGAAGTTAATCTAAACTTCTTAATCTTCTTAAATAAGTTTCTTTTAACTTCTTATTTTCTTCTTTTTCTATTCCATTTAAATAGTTTTCATCTTTAGAACAAATATCATCAAAGCAGTTTAAATCATAAAGTCTATTTTCTGGATTTAAATATATTTCTTTTTTATCTTCGTAAACAATGTTATCACTAATTAAGCATTGTAAAGATTTATTTACAATAGTAAAACATTCATTATTTCTTTCAAATATTACTTTAAATTTGTCATCATGCAATATAGGCAATGCTTTTAATTTTTCTTTATAACTTAAAAGTATATTTTCTGCTTCTTTATAATTTCCTTGTTCAAGAAAGTGTTTTACAAATACTTGCTTTCTTGTTATTTCCATAAATAAAGCATCATCATATGTAATTGTTATTTCTTTTTTACTCATAAGTCCATCTTCATTAAAGAAACAATCACAAATAGTAGTCGGAGATGAAACTTCAACTCTATTATTCTCGTTATAACAATATTCATAAGCTTTTGCACATTCGTAACATGCAATACTTTCACCTTTTAAATAATACTTTTTATTTAAACAATAAATATTTATAGTCTTATTAGAAGGATTTATTTCAATCATAAATGAATCATGTTGTTTAGGATCTATATCTAAAATAATTCTTAAAGAATTACCTTCTTTCATATAACCAATTCCAGGAAGGGTTAAAGAAGAATTAATTACCTCCTCTTTCAAATTATTTTCTTTAGCGAAATTATAAAAGTTCATTAATGAATCTTTAATTGCATATTCATAAATAAATTCAAATGCTCCTTCATTAAACTTTCCAAAACTTGTAAAAATAAACCTCATAAGATCTTTTAAAACATTATCTGTTTTATTATAATCTTGTTTATTAATCATATTTATTGCATTTATTATTTCATCATATTTTTCCATTACAGCACCTTTAATAATTGGTTATTATAATAACATATATCATTTATTTAATCAATAAAAAAGAAGGAATTTCCTTCTAATCTACTAATTTTACACTAACAAGTTTACTAACACCTGATTCTTGCATTGTTATACCATATAGGGTATTAGCATATTCCATGGTTTTCTTTTTGTGGGTAATAATTATTAGTTGTGTTTTACCAATATACTTACTAAAGTATGCTCCTACTCTATCAACATTTGCTTCGTCAAGGGCTGCTTCTACTTCATCAAATAAACAGAATGGTATTTTTTTAATATTTAAAACAGCAAATAGTAGACTTATTGCAGTAAGAGTCTTTTCCCCACCTGATAATAAGCTTATAGAAGTTATCTTTTTTCCTGGAGGTGAAACCTCAATATTAACCCCTGTTTCTAAAATATTAGATTCATCTGTTAACTTTAACTTAGCGTATCCTCCACCGAATAACTCTTTAAAGACATTATTAAATTCTATTTCAATTTCTTTAAATGTTTTAATAAACTCTTTTTCCATAACATTATCTAATTCATTTATAATCTTAAGAAGTGTTGTTATAGCTTCTTCTAAATCATTATTTTGTTTTGTTAAAAAGTCATATCTTTTGCTTACTCTTTCATATTCTTCAATAGCGCCAAGGTTAACTATACCAATTTCTTTTAATTCTTTTTTGTAAATGTTAACATTTTTTCTTGCTACATCTATATCTTCTTCTAGAACATAATTAGCCTTAGCTTTTTCAAATGTCATTTGGTATGTTTCACTTAAAATAGTAAGTAGGTTGTCCATTTTAACACTCATTTTAGAACTATCTATTTCTAATGTCTTTTTCTTTTCTTCTAAATTTCTTATATTAGAGTTATTTAGTCTATATTTAGCTTGATATTCTTCTATTAAAGAAGATACTTTTTCTTTATCATCAGTTAAAAGAAGGAGTTTTTTATTAACAAGTTCTTTTTCTTTTAATACTTCATAATATTTTTCAAGAATTTTTTCTTCTTCACTTTTTATTGAATTATCTTCTAAATCTTCCAAATTATTAAGTTCTAAAGTAACCCTATCAAGAGTGTCTTTAAGATTGTTATAATTTTCATGTTTAGCATTATACTCTTCAGTTAGCAATACTTTTTCTTTGCCTATTTCATATAAAGTAGTTTCTTTTTCTTTAATGTCCTTTAAAATAATTTCTTGTTTTTCTTTCAAAGATAAAATTTCTTTTTCTCCTAGTTCTTTTTTTGTTAATAAATTTTCTAGTTCATATTTTTCACTTATAATACTTTTTTTCTTAATTGTACCTCCTGTTATAGAACCACCAACATTAATTATTTCTCCATCAAGAGTTACTATTTTATATTTATTATTTATTACTTTACTAATTATATTAGCATTATCAATATTATTAATCACTAAAACATTACCTAGTTGATTAAAAACAATATTTTTATACATCTCATCGTATGAAACAAGATTTGCTAAGACATTTATAAATCCTTCCTTAGTTTTTAATTCATTTAATGTTTCATTATCAATAAATCTTGGTTTAATAACATCAAGTGGAAAAAATGTTACTCTTCCTAAATTGTTTTCTTTTAAATAATTAATACAAGCTTTAGCAATATTTGGGCTATCAACAACAACATAGTCTTTAGCGCCACCTAAAGCTACTTCTAATGATAAAGCATATTTTTCTTCAACATCAATTAATTTAGATATTGTATTATGAATGCCTTTAAGTTTAGGGTTGTTAAGAAGTCTTTTAACACTCATAGGAAAACTACTATTTTCTATATAGTCATTCAAATATTTTATTTTGTATTCTGTTTGTGATATTGAATTTTCCAAAGATGAAATTTTATTTTTTATTTCTTCTTTTGTATTATTTAATGAAACATATTCATTATTTTTATTACTACTTTCTTTTATATTATCTTTTATTTTATTATCTAAAATAGTTAAGTCTGTTTTTATAGATAATAACTTGTTATTCAAAGAAAGTTTTTGTTCTTTTAAATTTGTAATGTTTTCATGAACCTTTACATCTTCAGCATCATATTTACTTCTTTCTTTAATAATGTTTTTTTCACCATTTAGTTTTTCTTCTTCTTTTGTTAATAGAAGAAGATTTTGTTGTAGTGATGTAAGATTTTCATTTATCTTTTCTAGTTCTTGTTTTTTATTTTCAAGTTCAATATCATCATTTGTTATACTTGTTGTTTTTTCTATTATTTCGTTTGTTAAATCTTCAATCTGTTTTGTTTGTTCATGATATAAAACATTTAATTTTTCCAAATCGTTAGCAATTAACGCTATTTCTATTTGTTCTAAATTTTCTTTTATTTTTAAATATTTATTTGCTTTTTCACTTTGAATTTTTAGTGGTTCAATTTGTTCTTCTAATTCTTTTATTATATCCTTGACACGAGTTAAATTTTCATTTGTTTTATCAAGTTTTTTTAAAGCTTCTTCTTTTCTTCTTTTATATTTTAATACTCCAGCAGCTTCTTCAAAAATAGTTCTTCTTTCAAGTGGAGAATCACTTATAATTTTACTTACTTCTCCTTGTGAAATTATATTAAAAGCATATTTCCCCATACCACTGTCAAGAAATAAGTCATAAATATCTTTTAAACGACATTTTTCGTTATTAAGGTAATATTCATTTTCACCACTTCTAAAAACTTTTCTTGTAACAGATATTTCAGTATATGGAACCTTTAAATAAGAATCACTATTGTCAAAAACAAGACTAACGCTTGCAAGGTTAAGTGGACTTCTTGATTTACTACCAGCAAAAATAACATCACTCATATTATTAGTACCACGAAGAGATTTTACCGATTGCTCACCAAGTACCCATTTAACCGCATCAATTATATTACTTTTTCCACTTCCATTTGGTCCAACGATACATGTAATTTTATCATCTAAAGTAATATTTGTTTTATCCGCAAATGATTTAAAACCCGATATTTTAATTTCCTTTAAATACATAATTATCAAGTCTCCTTTTATGTTTATATATAAATTATAACAAAAATTAGAAAAGAAAAAAAGAATTTGTTAAAAATTCCTTGAAGATAATTTAAATTTATTTTATAATTAAGTACAAGTATTAGAACAAAGTAAGAAAGAGGATTATAAAATGAAGAAGAAAAAAGGTTTATTAATAGTAATATCAGGACCAAGTGGTATAGGTAAAAGTACAATTAGAGAAAGACTTGTCAAGGAAAACGATGATTTCTGGTATTCAATTTCTATGACTACGAGAAGACCAAGAAAAATAGAAAAAACTAATATGTATGAACAAGATGGTGTTGATTATTATTTTGTTGATGAAGATGATTTTGTTAAAAATATAAAGGAAGATAATTTCTTAGAGTATGCTGAAGTTTATAAAGGGCTTTACTACGGAACTTTAAAAGATATTGTATTTAAAAAACTAGATGAAGGTATAAATGTTATATTAGAGATAGATGTTAATGGTGCTAAACAAGTAAGAAAAAATTATAAAAATGCCTTATTAATATTCTTAAGACCTCGTTCTTTAGAAGAGCTTGAATATAGACTAAGAAATAGAAGAACTGATAGCGATGAGGCAATTAAAGAAAGATTAAATAAAGCTATTTATGAAATAAGCAACAGTGGTATTTATGACTATGTTATTGAAAGTGGATCTAAAGAAGAAGATTATGAAAAAGTTAAAAATATTATTGAATATGAAAAAAAGCAAGAAAATATGTAAAGTAGATTCTTGTTTTTATTTTAGTATTAAAATTATGAATAAAGTTTAGATATTTCTTCTAATAAATCTTTATATTTATTAGATACTTCATATAACGAAGAAACCTTTTTAAATGCCTCTTCTGTTGTATGTGAAGCTTTTAATAAGTTTTTTCTTCTTGATACATAGGTATTTGATAGAAAATAATTATTTGTTAAAAAGAATGCATCATGTGTTAATACAAATTCTAAGACTTTTAATAGTTTTTCAAAATTTCTAGTACACATTTTAAAACTATCTATAAAAAATAATTTACTGTTATTGTTTTTGATTTCTAATAACAAATTACAAAGCGTGTCATTAAAGGTAGAATCTATACCACTTTCATAAACTGTTTCTTTTATCTCATCAGTTAAAACATTATTCAACTCTTCAAGTCCAAAAGGTTTTGTTTCTAGTTTTTTATAATCACGTTCAAGGTTAGATTCACTACATTTTGATAATTCAGTTAAAGCTTTCACTGCAGTTGGATATTTGTTAGAAATGTTCCTATAAATATCTTTACTTTCATCAAGTATAAGTGAATTGGAAAGTTCTAGTAAATCTATTTTTGAAAAATATTAAACAGCACTTTTTGTTATTTCTTTTATAGACAAATCGCTTAAATAAGTATTAGAGCCATATTTTTTATAACTTTTACTACTTACACCTTCAAGTAAACTATTCCTAATAGCAACAACAACCATATTAGCCACTAAAACATTTTTTGGTTCATAAAAAGTTCCTTCTTCACTTCCAATTATTAAAATTGCATTTCTAAACTCTTCATCTTTAAAGTTATAAAGAATTGAGTATAGCTGTTCTTTCACATTATCAATTATATTATATAATTGCTGTATTAGATATTTTGGCCTTTTGTAACTGTTTTTTCAAAATATTCCATGTATAGGACTCTACTATTTCATTTTTCATACTTTTTTACTCCTTTTGTTATATTGCTTTTTCTCGTAACATATTTGCTAGTAAAATTATAACAAAAAAGTTTTTATTTGTCAGTATTATATATAAAAACTATTAAAATAACTAGTATAATTTTGTTTTTTATATATGGATTTTTTGAATAATAAAATTTAAAGATTTTCATATTGTTTCTGCGATAATATGATTACTTCAAGTGATTTTATTAACAACACTAAGATATACCATAATTCATACAAAGATAATATTTGTATGAAGGCGAAGTATAAAATAATTATAAAATAAACTTTTTTAATTATTTAAAAAACTACCAAAGTGGGTAGTTATATGTGTGGTTGAACTTCTAATTAATTTTATAAACCCCTTATAAAACAAAGTATCCCAACCTTTCGACTTCTTCAGGGGTCCTGCTCTCTTCAGTTAGAAGAGACCAAATTGTGTTAAACCCTTTTAATATGGGCCTTTTCATATTGGCATAAACCGTCATTTACCCTGGTTTTTTAGTATTTTTGTACCTAAATTGTACCTAAAAAAAGAATTAGTACCTATTATACTAACTCTTAAAATGGATGCTTTTCTCCAAATAATTTACTTTCAATTATACACAATATAGCATACCCTAAAATGAATAGAAATACTACTAAGTAAAGATTAGTTATAAATTTAGTTATCATTAAAAATAAACCTGTTAGGATTGCATAATTAATAAAGAATCCAAAGCTACCAACTTCTTTAGCACCACCTTTATACCATGTGCCTGTAAGTATATATGCAAGTGGAATAAAAATACCACCACATATCCAGTTAACAATTGTAGCTGTATTTGGATCTTTAACTATATTAGCAAATGGATTAGGAAAACAAAATTGTCTTATCAAATAACTTGCTATACTTACTAATCCTCTTCCATTATAACTTTTACTTCTATATCTTCGATTCATTATATCGCCCCCAAATTTAATAATTATTATACCATAAATTCCAAATAATAAATAAAGTCCAGAATTATTTTTCTGAACCTTTTTTTATATTCAAATTATTATAGTATAAACAAGCAGTGTTTATTACAGATGTGAAATATGATAACAATTCAAGTATCATATCATAGCTCAATGCTTTCATCGTTCTTCCGTTCAAATGCGCTAAATCATTTCTTATGTTTAGACCAACATTTGTATCATAATCTACCTTTGTAAGTAAATATCTTAAGCATCGCGATTGATTTATTCCTATTATTTTATGTATTATTTCTTCATTATCTAAAAGATTTCCTAACATAATATTTTTATCAGCAATATAAATATCTGAAGAAATACTATTTTTATATATAATTCTTAAAATTTTTTCTATAAATCCACATAAAAACATAGATAATCCATAATACATATTTTTTAAACTTATTACACTTTCTTTATTTATACTTTTAATATCTGTTAGATAATAATATAACATTTCTATATCATTATTAAACTCTTCGTTATTGTGATCAACTTTTAAATTTTTACATATATATTTTATTTCTTCATATATGCTATCAATATATTCTTTTATATTTTCACTAGAGGAAAGAATGACATCAATACGTCCTTTTATTTCAAAAGTATATATTTTTAAATTTCTTAATCTCGAGTTTGTAAAATATTCATTAGTTCCAGGATTTTTTCTTGACATGATATCAAATAATCCACTGCTCTCGTTATTAATTGCATTATCAATAAAACTATTTAAATTGTTATCGTCATCTTTGGCATGTGTCACTGATATAATTCGAATTTCCCACGGAATGTTCTTGTCTTCAAATCCAGTTTTGAATGGTTCTAGATCTATTTTAAATGATGTAGTTTGACCATTTCTCATTACACTATCTTCAAATATATCTCTTTGAATATTTAATTCATCTTCAACTTTATTTGCTTTTGAAGATTTTATTTTTCTAAAAAAGCATAAGCAATCATTTAAAGTATAATAACTTTCCCAAATAAGATTGTCATCTTTAGTACCGAAAAATCTTTCACTTATAATTTCAAATATTGATTCTGAAATTTCTTTTATTTTAGTCTTAAAACTATCATTATTATTGAAAATAACTAAAATATCAAAAATACTTTGGTATCGCATATAGAACACTTTTTCTATATTTTCTTTACTAAATAATTTGGCAAATTTTATTGGATTCTTTTTAAAATATGATTGCCAGTATTCAAAATTATCAATAAGAGAATAGAGCTGATTATCAATCAAATAATCTATTAGCTCATCATTTATATTTTTACTATAACTAGCAATATTAATAATCGTATACTCTTTTAAATCATATTCTAGGCAAGAAATCATATCATCATTTTGGTATTCAAATATTTCTCTATAATTATTAAGAATGTATTTTATAAAGTCTTTTTTTGCATATTTTTCAAATAGCGATCTACAATCATTTACAAATATTTGAAACTCATTTTTTTTATCCTCTATTACATATGGAATTGCTTCCTCAAATTTTAATATATGTTCCAAATATACATAATCTATATAAGAATCTATATCATTTATTGCAAAATCAATGTAGTTTTCTAAAATTATTTTTTTACCTTCTAAAAACTCATTAATTGAAATGCCCGTTGACAAATCATTTAGACCATAATATTTAATCTGAGTATGAATGTTTTTCCCTTTTAATTTTTCAATAATATTCATATTATTTAATTACTTCCCAGTTATGCTAAAGAATCTATCAAAGAAATCTAATAACCTATCTATTACTTTATTTTTTTTCTCTTGTCTATCATTTGTAGGAGTAAACATATTCATTGGAGGTAATATATTAGATACCTCTACTCCGTTTGTTTCTACTCTACCTTTATCAAATGACCTTTGAATAAAATTATATGTTTCTTCTTTGTTTAGACCTTCGTCGTCTATTATTTTATCTAATTCTTCTTTTTTCTTACTATTCATAAATGATTCAAAATCTGCATACACGTTTGAATCTTGATCTAAAGAGTCAATGAATGCCATAATTAAATCTTTTTTATTTCTTAAATCTGGACTTGCCATAATAGCTTTTTGAATACTTACTAATATTTCTTTGTCTTCCATATTAGAATCGTGATATTTTTTAACTAATGTTAAGATATAGTCTATATTAACTTCAATTGATTTAATCAACTCCATTTCAAATACTACATCTTCTGTAACATCAGTTTTCTCCTGTTTGACTCTATTTCTGAATTCATTATAAAGTTCAATATAAATGCTATGATAATCCTGTTTATCTCTTTCACTAATTAATTCTTCATCTTTAAATTCATCAAATGAAGATAATATGTTAGTTACTTTTAATATTGCACCATATAATTTGATAAACTCTTTTTGTTCTGCTTCACTTTGCATTAATTCTCCTGGTACGAATTTTGAAGTTAATTTTTCAACTAAAGATTTATAGCCTTCAAATGTTTTACCATTATCATCTTCATATCCATAGTAATAATCTTTATATGGTTTTAATAACACAATGCCGTGTGCATTCTCATCACCGAACTTAGCTAATGCTTCATTTAGTCTATCCTCTAAATTTCTAAATGAGACAATATTTCCATATGTCTTAACACTATTTAAGATTCTATTAGTTCTTGAGAACGCTTGAATTAATCCGTGCCATTTAAGGTTCTTATCAACCCATAATGTATTTAATGTCTTAGCATCAAATCCTGTTAAGAACATGTTTGCTACGATTAATATATCTATTTCTCTATTCTTCATCCTTAGCGATACATCTTTATAGTAATTTTGGAATCTTTCTGATGAAGTATCATAACTGGTTCCAAACATATTATTATAATCTTTAATAGCATTTTCTAAGAATGTTCTATCATCGGTGCTTAATGCCTCAGTTGATTCAGAATTTTCATCAATTACTCCGTCTTCTCCATTAACACCATATGAATATATTAATGCTACTTTAAGATTACTATTCTTAAGAGCTAATTCTTTCTTAAATTCAGCATAATACTCTTTAGCCATTTTAATGCTTGATACAGCGAATATTGAATTGAAACCATTAATACTCTTCTTAGATTTAATTTCTTCTGTATTGTGTTTTTTGGCTACATCTATGACGTTATCTAACGTTGAGTAAACATAGCTTTCTGATGTTTTCGTTTTTGTACTAAAATGATCTATTATATAATTTGTAATTAAACTAATACGAATTTGATTATCAAATAATTTTTCTTCATCTATGTTATATACTTTTTCATCTTTTACATCATCTGATATATCCACTCTACCAATATATTCATATCTAAATGGTAATACATTTTTATCTGCTATAGCATTTACTATTGTATAAGTATGTAATCTTTCTCCAAAGATTTGTTCTGTTGTTTCTGATATACCTTTTATTGTTCTAGCATTCTCTGGGAATATTGGAGTTCCGGTAAATCCAAATAAATAGTATTTATTAAATTTCTTAATAATTGCTTTATGCATATCTCCAAATTGAGATCTATGACATTCATCAAAGATAAATACTACATGCTTATTAAATACATCACTATTCTCATTCTTTTTGATGAATTGAGATAACTTTTGTATTGTAGTTATTATTATCTTAGCATTAGGATCATTTAATTGCTCTTCTAATACCTTTGTTGATGTATTAGAATTAGCTGCACCCTCTTTAAATCTATCGTATTCTTTCATAGTTTGATAGTCTAAGTCTTTTCTATCAACTACAAATAATACTTTATCAATAAAATCTAATTTGCTAGCTAATTGTGAAGTTTTAAATGATGTTAATGTTTTACCTGATCCTGTTGTATGCCAAATGTATCCACCTGATCTAAGTGTTCCATAAAACTTGTTATTGTATGCAATTGTAATTCTATTTAATATCTTTTCAGTCGCTACTATTTGGTAAGGACGCATTACTAATAAATCTTCTTCGCTTGTAAATACACAATACTTAGTTAATACATTTAATAATGTATGCTTAGTAAAGAATGTTTTCGCAAAATCAATTAGATCTGTAATACCATTATTCTTTTGATCTGCCCAGTATGAAGTAAATTCAAATGAGTTAGATTTCTTTTTCTTTTGATTGTTAATATGAAACTCTCTTGTAGTATTAGAATAATACTTAGTTAATGTTCCATTTGAAATAACAAATATTTGAACAAAATTATATAATCCTGAGCCTGCCCAGAAAGAATCTCTTTGATATCTTTCAATTTGATTAAAAGCTTCTCTTAAATCAATTCCTCTTTTCTTTAATTCAACATGAACTAAAGGAAGACCATTTACTAAAATTGTTACATCATATCTATTATCAAAATTACCCTCATTATTAACATATTGATTTAATACTTGAAGACTATTATTGTGAATATTATTTTTATCTATTAAATAGATATTTTTCTTTTCTCCTGAATCAAGAGTTATTTCCTGTTTATAGTCTTCTTGAATCAATCTTGTCTTTTCAATTATATAATCATTTTTGTTAGCTATTACTTTAGTGAAGAAGTTATCCCATTCTCCATCAGTAAAATGATAATTATTAAGTTTTTCTAATTGTCTTCTTAAATTAAGAATTAATTCATTTTCTGAGTTAATATTTAATCTTTCATAACCCTGTTCAACTAATGTTTTAATTAATTCTTTTTCAAGAGCATCTTCACTTTGAAAAGATGTTGCAACTCTATTTAATCCTGTATATTCAGCTAATACAGTAGAGTTATCATTTTCACTAATTAAACCTATACTACTCACTAACACTCAACTCCTCAAAACTTAATAATTTATTTCTATAATACTCATATTGTTTTCTTCTTAACTCTATTTCAGCAGGAAGACCAACTGTTATATCATTAATCAGCTTATCAAAACGTTCTAAGATATTAACAATCTTTTTTTGTTCTTCTAAAGAATATAAAGGAACTTTAGCTGATATAAATTGATTATTATACAATCTTTTAATAGTTCCACCATCAGATATATTCCATGGTGAAGTTTGATAAAAGTAATACAAAAATTTATTTAATACTTTGCTTTCATCGTTGCTTAACCACACGATATTTGAATCTTGAAAATAAGCATCTTCGCCATCAAATACTACTGATCTACCTATTGTTCCAGAACAAGAAACTAATATTTCACCTTTCTTAGGATAAGAAAATCTTTTTTTATAATCATTGAAGATATCATAAGATATATATGCATCAGCTTGTTTACCAAATGTACCAATTTTATAGAATGGAACATCTCCTGAGTCTGATGTTTCGTTTTTCATAATTCTTTTACACATACATACCTTACCTATATCTCCTAATGTTATGTACTCTTGATTAGAATTTCCCGTATTTAATAGTTTTTCACGCCAAAACTCGTATTGACTCTTTCTCGCTTCTAGCTCCGCTTCTAGCTCCGCTTCTAGCTCCGCTTCTAGCTCGCCAAATTTATCAAGAATTCGCACTATTTCTTCTTGTACCTCAATCGGAGGAATAGGAATATTTAATTTCATATAATCTTTATTTGAAATATAGAATCTTGTTACACCTCTAACTGCTTTAAATAGGTTACATCTAAATGGTTTTGAATTAAGATAGTAACTAATAAATGTTGTGTTAATTATATTCTTATATTCATCTTTTAATCTTAATCCAAATAGATGATCATCCATAAATATTCCATCTTGAATTTCATCTTCTATAACAGAAGCAATTGCACATTCATCAGGAACCTCAGATGCACTTGTTAATAATAAATCTCCTTGAATTAGTGTTGTTTGTTTTATATTTTTGACTGTTGCATATGGCAATTTTGTAATATCAATTTTATTATTCTTATATGCATTCATGTAATCAATAAAACGGCAATTACCTTCATCTGCCCATTTATTTGAAACACCAGTCATGCCAGAAAATAACTCAAATATATCTTTTAATGATTTGTACTCAACACCATTAGGACATAACTTCTTAATTAAATCATTAATCTTACTCATGATAATCAACCTCTAATTCTTTGATTATCGCTTCCAGTTCTTCTCTAATCTTTTGTTGTCTTGGTACCACTTCAGATAATTTCTTATTAACTTCTTCTATATCAATAGTAGTATCTTCACCAACTGTTTTTAAATAAGAATTAACTGATATATTATAATCATTATCTTTAACTTCTTCATATGTAGCTAAGTATGATTTATTTTCTACACTTTTTCTATCTTTTAATAAAGAAACAATGTTTTCAATATTTTCATCAGATAACTTGTTCTTATTAGTAGTTCTAACACATTCATCAGTAGCATCTACAAATAAAATATTATTATCAGGCTTATTCTTTTTAAGCACTAATATACAAGTTGCTATTGATGTACCAAAGAATAGATCTGGTGGTAATTGGATAACTGTGTCTACAAAATTATTATCAATCATATATTGTCTGATTTTTTGCTCTGCTCCACCTCTATAAAGTACACCTGGGAACTCAACTATAGCCGCAGTACCTTTTGGAGATAACCATGACAACATATGCATAGTAAATGCAAGATCTGCTTTTGATTCCGGTGCTAATATTCCTGCGGGAGCAAATCTTTCATCATTTATTAAAATTGGATTAGATTTACCTGCCCATTTAATTGAATATGGAGGATTAGATACAATTGCATCAAATGGTTCATCGTTCCAATGTACTGGATGAATTAATGTATCTCCTCTTTCAATACTAAAATTATTATAATTAATATTATGTAGGAACATATTTATTCTAGCTAAGTTGTAAGTTGTAAGATTTATCTCTTGACCAAAGAATCCCTCTCTTACATTTTCTTTTCCAAGTATCTTAGCAAATTTTAAAAGTAATCCACCTGATCCACATGCTGGATCGTATACTTTGTTAACAGATGTTTTATCCATTATTACAATTCTTGCAAGTAATTCTCCAACTTCTTGAGGAGTAAAGAATTCTCCACCTGATTTACCTGCTGATGAAGCATACATTGTCATCAAGAACTCATATGCATCTCCAAATAAATCTATATTATTATCTTCATAATCTCCAAAGTTTAAATCTCCAATAGCATTTAATAATTTAACAAGTTTTTCGTTTCTTTCATCAACTGTGTTACCTAATTTATTATCAATAGTAAAATCATCGAATAAACCTTTAACATCATCTTCTGATGCTGATCCTCTTGCTGATGATTCTATATTATTAAATACATTTGAAATAACGACATTTAAGTTTTCGTTTTTATCTGCACCTTTTCTTATGTTACAGAATAATTCACTTGGAAGAATAAAGAATCCTTTTTCATCAAGTATTTGTGATTTTCCAAGTAATGCTTCTTCATCAGAAATGTTTCTATATTGAAAATCTGTAATACCTGCTTTTCTTTGATTCTCATTAACGTAGTTTTCAATATTCTCTGATATAAATCTATAAAATAGCAATCCTAAAACGTATTGTTTAAAATCCCATCCATCTACAGAACCTCTTAACTCATTTGCAATTTTCCAAATCGTTTTATGAAGTTCTTCTCTTTCTCTTTCTTTTTTATTATTCATTCTTCTTTACCACCTTTTAATTTATATATTGCATAAGCAATTAATGCTAACCAAACTCTATTTGCAGAATAATTATTTAATTGTGCAGCTTTATCAAGCATTTCTGTTCCTTTGTTATAGGTTTCCAATTCTTCAAGTGTTAAGTTTTGACTTATTATCCATTGTTTTAACTGTTCAATTGTCATTGATTGAAAATCTATTAAAAAATTATTATTCATAACAACACCTCCCAAGATATCTCTCATATAAAATTATAACATACAATTTGACAAATTTTGATATTTTACGACCAATTCGTACCAGAAATTACCGAATTGTATCAATAATCTTGACTAATTTTTAATTTTAAGTGATTAATACAAGGAATTGGAGGAATTTTATGATTAGAAAATGTACTGATGAGGATATATCTAATGAAGAATTAGAGAAAGTTATAAATCATTTTTGTGATAATTATCATGAGTATATTATTACTTATGTTATGCCTGATAATACTATGGATCCTGAGTTTCATCAAAATGATTGTATAATACTTAGAGAACAAAATAAGATTGCTAAAGATGGGTTCTATTGTGTTATGGAAAAAGGACAAGATATAGCAACAATTAGAAAACTTATTACTATAAATGATGGAATAATGGTTATGCCTTTAAATCTTGGTAGTGATTTTAAACCTACTACTTATTTAAAAGGTACTGTTGAATTTGAAAACTTTAGAATTATTGGTTCTGTAGTCCAAGTTAAAAGATATTATGATTAAAAAAAGACCACTGCTGGAACAGTGATCAAAGTGAAAAATCCCTAATTAAAAAGTCTGGTAAACTTTAATAATTATAATAAATATAATTTTGGAGATCTCTCGTATTTAATTATATCACCAATTAGGGATTTCTACAAGAAAGTTGGTGAAATAATGGCAGTTTACAAAGATCCTAAGCCTACTAAAAATGGTAGAGCTTGGTATTTTAAGTTTAGTTATAAAGATGCATTTGGTGCTACTAAGCAATATAGATCTAAAAGATATTTAACTAAGAAGGAAGCATCTGATGCAGAGAGAATGTTTTTAGTTACCTCTACCGATAAAGTAGAGGATAACAATATGACATTTAAAGATTTATATGATGAATTTAGAATGCATAATGATGAAATAATGAAAGATACTACTAAGTATGGTTATGATAATAAAGAAAAGTTTATAGAATGCTTCTTTACTGTTAAATTGAAAGATTTTAATATTATGCAATTTAAACAATGGAAACGAGAAATAAATAAACTTAATATATCTCTTAGATATAAAAATGATATTTATAAATTCCTTAAATCTATTTTAAACTTTGGTGTTAAATGGCATAACTTAAACTTTCAAGCAGTATATAATAAAATGACAAAGTTTCAAGATCCTAATGAACGTAGAAAAGAAATGGCTTATTATACTTACGATGAATTTAAAAAGTTTATTTCTTATGAAGAAGACTTAAGATGGAAATGTGTATTTGAAATATTGTATTATTGTGGACTTAGTAAAGGTGAATTAAAAGGTCTTACTTGGAAAGATATTTATTTTGATAAAAAAGTATTATCTGTTAATAAACAAATAACACAGAGAAATAACCGTGTTAAGTTTGAATTTTCAGATACTAAGACACGAGATAGTAGAAGAATAGTTCCCATTACTAAAGTCTTGTTAAATGACCTTAAAATGCTTTATGAACAGGATAAAAAAGAGTATTACGGATTTAATGATGACTTCTTTGTGGTTTCTGATGCTAAACCTATTGCTGATTCTAATATATATCTTAGAAGAACTAAATTAGCTACTCTAGCTGGTTTAAAGGTTATCAGGATCCACGATTTTAGACATTCATGTGCATCACTGCTTATTAATAATGGTGCCAATGTTACATTAGTTGCCAAATATTTAGGACATACAAAAATCGAGGAAACACTAAATACATATTCTCATATGTTTAGTACTGCCCTCGACTCTGTTGTTTCTGTTATAGATAGCTTAGAAGATGACTAAGCTTTTTTTAATTAATATATTTTTCAAACTTTAAATTATCATTATATAAATTATTATAATTACTTATTGCAATTATCTCACCTTGTGGAGTTATTCTTCTTGAATTAAATTCATTATCATCCCATAATGATAATACTTCTTGCATTTGCTGGTTTATTTCTATTAATCTATTTTTTATTTCACTCTCATTCATTATTTGCTTATTAAACATGTTAACAAGTTTATCCTCAATAAAGTTTAATTCATACTTTTTTATTGATGTTCTTAATGTTTCTAAATTCAATGCATCAATTTGTAATAATTCATTATTCCATACATGTTTTGTTAATACTGGTCGAATTGTTTTTATGTCATCTATTTCTAATTCATTTATAATTTCCTCCGATGTTTGACCCTTATAAAACATTCCTGGTATCATTTCACGAAAGCGTTGTTGGATTGTTTTCATACTACGGGCTCCACCTAACGGCGTACATGCGCCTACTGCTTCTAAAGAAATTAAAGTTATATCTTTTTTAAATGATATATCATATAATTCGCACAATTTGTTACAGTAATCAATAACATTTCTTATATCATTTAACGGTTTGGGATACGAATATGTTAAGAACATAAAAGTCAAATAATTCATCTGTGACTACGTCAACTTTTCCACTAATTTTATTGCTTCATCTTCAAATATTTGTAAGATACTTCTATCTTCTACACATAATCGAGATTTCATAATATCTATATAATTGTTTTTGGTAGTTCCAGTTTCATCAGTAGCATATCCTTTTTCAGCATTTAGAAACGATTGCTGTACAGATGGCTTTTTTAAATTATGTATATGATTGGGTGTTTCATCAAATGCTTGTTTTAAGAAATCTGTAACTAATTCTTCAACTCTTCTTTTTGTTATTTCCCATGATTCATCCGAATACTTTTTTGCCTCTTCAGCTTTATAAACATCTAATGCAATAGTTTTTGCTTCTTCAAGTGATAACCCACTTTGATTATATATAATTATGTTATTTTTTGACATATCATTATTTTGTATATTCTCAGAGTTTTTTCCACCTGATTGTTTTACTTCTACATCATTCATCATGTTCACTTCCTATGTCATTGTTCTGAATATTTACAGAGTTTTTCCCTCCTTTTTGAACAATACTAATATTTTTTTCTTTATTCTTTCTTTTCTTGAAAATGACGCCTAATATTCCTGTTATGGATATTACGCCTATTCCATCAAATATCCAATAAGCATTTTCCCAAATCCAATCAAATATACTGCTCATACAAAACCTCCTATACTGCTACTGGTACTATTTCCTTAACAATTTCTTCAATACATTTCATTATTTCATCATAATCAATGTCATTTGCATATTCATATTTTTTCTTATATGAATCCCATCTATTTTTAATGATCTCACTGTCTTTTAATATTGCTATGGCTTCTTCAATATTTCCATTATAATTTCTCTTTTCAAATGTTTTATCTACTGCCTTACGCAAATCATCTATTTTAACGTCATTCCAACCCTTAGTATATATCAAATATAAGTCATAATAATCTCTTATTCTACTATTAGCTTCAGCCCTTCTTAAAATTGTTTCTAGCTTTTCGGCAATTACAGTTTCGATATTGTATGACCATACATTTACATAGCTATTACCTAATATTGGACGATACTTATATACAATTGGTTTGGGTGTGATAGGATCTCCTGTTGCGATATCAATTTGAAAATTTTCTCTAATTGTATCTACCTTTACATTTAAAATAACTCTAAAGCCACCATATTGATCTTCTTCTCGTATGTTACCTATCTCTATGAAGCTTATCAAAGCACCATCATTAATATCTATTGCAATAATAGATTTAATCATCTTTTCAACATTTTCTTTAGTAAAATTAGCATCTTTTATTGCAGTATCTATATCTTTAGTAGATCGGCTTTCTAATCCAAATAACGTACTTAAATAGAATCCTCCTTTTAAAATAAAATTATCACGATACTTACTTACTGCTAATCTTTCTATAAATCTATCATACATATATAAACGAAGTAATGTATTAAAATCCAAGTTTCGTTTAACAGCTATATTTTTTAATTTATCTTTTACTTGCATACTATTCATACATCATACTCACAAAATCCATAACTTCTTCTTTTATACCAAACATATCGGCATACTTTGAAAGTTTTATTAGATCATTGTCCTTTCTTTTAAGATATTCTTTAATTGCATATTTAACATGCTCTATATCCATTCTTTTTTTAGAACGAATTATGTCACAAATACATCTTTCCACATCATAAACTCTTACTTTATTACCCTGTGGTGTTTTAGCTTCAGTGACACCTATATCATAGAACTTATCATCTACATAAAAAACGTTATGCTTTTTTAGCTTAGGATTATTATATTTTTTTGTAACAGTTATATCAAAAGAACTATCTGGTGCTTTAATTGAAAGATTATGAAAATAAAGTGCCGTCATATGAGAATAAATTATTTTTGGAGTACTTACACTAAGTACATAATATACATCCTCGATCTTAGCTGAATCTATATAAATTCCTTTAGCCACTTTTTCTATCATATTCTTTTTAGTCATGATAGACAGATAATTTCTGCTTATATCAAAATCTTCGAGTTCTTTTGCAGTGATATATCCATTATTTCTTTCCATAAGTTTTTGAATGATTTCTATATTACTTTCGTTTATAAACTCCTCTTTTGTCATAAAATCCATAATTTCACCTCTCTGTTCATTCATACGGACATTATACCATTTATCCGTATCATTGTCAATACGATAAAAACTGATAAATTAAGCATTTTCAGTTTAATTGTCAAAAAGTAGATTATTTTCATTGAGAATTTTTGCCACTTTTTCTCAATGAGATTTAAAACAAAATAAAAAATCCATTGAAGATTTTTGCCACTTTCGGCAGTTTTCTTCAATGAATTATTTTAAAACTCAATTTTTTTGTACCTAAATTGTACCTAAAATCATTTTAGCAATTCCGATACCTCACAAACCCTTATAAAATGGGCATAAAAAATGAGAGCACGGTTAAATGCTCTCTTCAGGGGGCAAAAATATATTGCAAATAAAATTAATTATTGCTGGTTAATTTCCTTATATTTCAAGCAATTTTAAATTAAATCTAATTATTAAAAATTATACATTTTTAATCAATATTACGAATTGAGTACCTAAATGGGTACCTAAAATTGTTAATACTATTATTAATTCTTCATATAAATGAAAGGATAAATATTATGAAAATAACTTATACAAAATGTGGTGATTATTTATTACCATATTTAACACTACCTGAAAAAGAAAATAAAAAATTAAATAAATATGGATTATTAAGATTAGAATATTTAAAGAATAACAAAAAGGCATTATATCAAGAATTATTAACGAAAGATAAATTAAATGAACATCTTTTTTCAGTCAGTATAAATGCAGAAAATAAAGTAAATCATATAATTAATGAATTAATAAAATCTGATACTTCTATTACAGAAAAACTAAAACTTGAAAATCAATTATTATGGGTTCAAAAAATGAATAATTATAAAAACATTGCTGAAGAAATAACTTTAAAAGAGATTATTTATGGAGATGAACTATGATTAAAGGTAAAGAAGATATTACAGATAAAGAATTTGAAGAAATATTATTACCATTCTACAACAATTATAATGAATATCTTATTAAGTTTGTAATACCTGACGCAGTATCATTTTATTTAGCAAATGGGCATAGTAGAAATTGTTTATCAGATTGTCCACTAATCAATCATATTAATTCAGCATTAGATATATTTAATGTTAGATGCAATGTTAATGATTTAATACAACAAATAAAATTAATATTAAGAATAAAATATAATCTTAAAATTGTAAAAAATAATCCATTAAAGATTGAAAGATTTATGTAATCAAAAACACTACCTGCTTATTTTGGTAGTGTTTTATTTGACTTTGGGAGTTAAATTCTTGTCTAGCAAGCACTGAATTTGTACTCCCGCCAAATTCTATTATGGGAAATCCCATACCCTTTATGTATTGTTTATTTGATTAATTCTGTCAAAGTCAGTTGATAATAATTCAAATTGCCCATTATAATCTTTTTTAATAAATTTTATTATAGCATTACAACTTTCAATATAGTGATTGTCTTCAAAATGTTCACCATCATGTACTTCATCTATTGTAGCATGAGAACCTTTATTAACTATTTTCATTAGAGATTGTAATGCAACTTTTGAAATATCATAATCAGAAATATTATTGGATATATTATCAATTATTTTATTTAAATAATATTTAGAAGACGTAGATTCATTATCGTTAATTGGATATTCAAATCTAGAAATTGTTTCTAATACATATCTACAGTAATTATGAATATACAGTTTTTGTTTTTTATCAATTGTATTCGTCTTGTATATTTTAAATATTTCTTTCAATTTTTCTAGATATATTGAGTCAAGATTTTCGTTATCAATAATTATTTTAGTTTTACCATTAACTTCAGTTAAATTAAGATATGTTGCTGTTTTTTTATAATCAAACTTAAATAAATTCATAAATAAAGTATTATGAGAAGATATTATAAACTGAGAATTAGGATTTTCTTCTATTATATTATTTATATAATTATATATTCCATATAAATTTGGATAATCAACTGATGATATAGGATCATCAATCAAAATTATATTTTTGTCATTTTCCGAATAATATAATTCTAACTCTGCAATAAATAGAGAAAATGCAATAATACTTTTCTCGCCATTACTCAATAACTTATCTACGCAAAAACTAACTTTCTCTCCATTTAAACATAAATCGAATTCTTCATCTACTCTATAATTACTAATGCTAAAATCATCTAAAATGTCATTCATTTTTTTCAACAAAATATTTTTTTCTCTAAGTTCTTTTTCATATTCTTCTTTCAAAGGTTTTAATTCTTCATTAATTTGTTTTATTTTATTTTCAGAGTCAATTAATTGTTTTATATCATCTTTCATTGATTCATAAGTTAAATAAATAGCAACATTTTGAAAATAGTCATCATTTCTTCGAGTTTTATCACTTGTTGAACTATCAACTTTTTTATTAATATCATTAATATTTTTTGTTAAATCACTATATAATTTTTGAATATCATTCAATTCTGTAACATTAACATTATCTATAGATTTACTACTATCAACGAATAAGTAATTATCTAAACTTTTTTGTTTTAGTATATTTATTATTTTATCTAAATATAAATTCAGCTTATTTTCTAAAGAGTTAATCTGATTATATAAATTACTTTTGAAAATACTATCTAAATATTGTGCATTAGGTTTTACTAACTCAAAAGAATGTTTTGAATTATTTTTATAATTACTAAATTTATTTATTTCGCTAGTTAGATATATTTTCATCTTATTAATTCTACTATCAACATAATCTTTATACATATTAACTAATTCATTTCCTTTTATATCAGACCCACAAAATGGACATCTATCATTAGTAATATGGCTAACACCATCTAATTTCCATTTTCTGAGTTCTTCACTTAAATTGTCTAAAATTTCACGAGCTGCTTTTGTCTTTGTCTCATCTTCGTTAAAAGTCAATGATTTATTAATGTTAATAATATCTTGTTCTATAGAAGGGAGATCTAAGAAAACAATGTTTAAATGTATTTTGTTACTATCATTTAAATCTTTAAGACTTTGTATATATTTAATATGTTCTAACCTTTTTTTATTTAAATCATCTATAACTTCTTTTTCTTGTGGGTTTATTGATTTTAATTTTTCTATTGTAAACATTGAATAATTTTTATTATTATCTTTAGTAGAAGTATCTGTTTTTAGGTTTTCAATATTATCCTTTATTTGTTTATTTATTTTTTCTTCAAGTTCTTCTTTGCGTTTTTGTTCTATTTTACCAATTTTTATTTTATCTAAATATTTAGTTTTTGACTGTAATTCTACACCATAATTTAGATTTTTTTCTTGAAATTTGTTATTTTTAAAGTCTTCTTGATATGTAATTTTTAAGTCAATATATTCTTGATTAAAAACTGGTATCTTAATTGGATTTATAATGCTATTCCCTTTAAAAATATTAGATGTATTATTATCAAAATTAATTTTTACATTTAAATCTTTTATAGCACTTTTTGTCTTTAATTGTAATAAATCATCAATGTATTCTTTTCCCTCCATATATTTATTATTAGTATAAAAAAGTTTTGAAATAGAACTTTTTCCGCTACCATTTTTACCATAAATGAATATACAATTTGTCTTTTTATCACTTGGAATTTTTATTTCTTGGGAATCAATAAATTTTGTAAATGAACTTTCAATATTAATACTTGCTATCTTCATATTTTACCTCTTAAATCTTAAACTTTTAATTTATAGGCATATTTCAGCCATTTTTATATATAATATTAAGGACATAGTTATTGACAAATACTAAATTATTTGCTATATTAATTATGTCAAAAGCAATTCTATTTGCTTGGGGTTCGTGGTATCGCGGACGGTAAGAACTGGTTTATCCAGTTCTTATTTTTTGTCTGGAGGGAATATTTTTATTCCCTTATTTTCATAATTTGGATATCCAACTATTTTATCTTCAAATATTAGAAATGCTTTATCTTTAGTATTTCTTTTAATATATTTATGGATTGGATATGAAAATAAATCAGTTATTTCTAGCCCTACATAAGTTGAACTATATTCTTCGTTCCATTTAGGATTGAAATAAACACCATCTATTTTTGATTTAAGTTCTTTTGAACTTATTTTTTTAGTTCCAGTATGATTAATAACTTTACTAATATGTTCTAGTAATTCTTTATCTTCATCCTTACCTCTTGCTTCAAGCATTATGATACCTTTTTTATTATTTTCAGTATCGTAAATATATCTTTCTAATAAGAAGTCAAATGCTACATTATAAACATTGTGAGTATAACCTTTCTTTAAATATTCGTAGAGATTAACACTTATTGAAATAATCTTACATTTAATGCCCTTCATAGTATCTGATAAGTCAACTATAAATTCATTATAATTTATGACACTATCATTAAAACAACCATCATGTTTTCTTATATCTCTTGAATGAAAACATACTGCTTTATCTCTTTTAGTTTTAGTATCATAGAATATACCATTATTCCAATATTTGTTTTTAAGTGTTTTTATCAGCCTTTTAGAATTTATATATTCTTCTCTTGTAAATATACAACCTGTAATAGTAAAATATTTATCATCTTCAGATAATTCTTTTTCATTTGATATTTGCTTTAATACATAAGTTAAATTACTGCTACTACCATTTTCATCAATACACATAACATAATCTATATCTTTTTTCATTAATAAAATTTTAGTAGGTTTTTCATCCCATTTTGACACTTTACCATCTCCTAATGTATTTAGTAAGATTTAAATAATCATTATTTTTCAACTAAAGATTTATATAATTTCATAAGTTCAGCAACACACATTGATTCAGTCATAGTTTTCCAATTAAATCCATATGCTTCCATTACAGCAACATCATTAGCCTGATGTGCTTTTCTTAATTCTACTGGCATTGTTAATTCATCATATAAATCTGCTAACGAACTATCTGGATACAATTCTCTTGCATCTAATATTGCTTGAGCAGTTTTTTCAATTTTCTCTTTTTGCTCCTTTGTAGGATTAGGCCATGGAAAATTATTATAAACTATTTTTACAGAATATCTATATCTCATTTCTAATCTTCCGGAAACAATTCTCATCCAAGAATTATGAACATTTGACATCAATACTCCGAAACTATATAAGTTAGCGTTAGGAACTAATATATTAGCATTGCTACAAATCACATTTTTATCTACATATCCGACAGGAATATATCTTCTTTTTTCAGATGAATGACATGGTATAACCAAATAATCACCATCTGGTTGCCTAATTTCACCAAATAACATAGGAATATCTGCTAATTTTCTAGTTGCTTCTCTATTACTATTATTTCTTAATTCTTTTACTTTTTCAACAGCCTCATACACTGGTGGAACTTTTTTGATTAACATAGGAGATATACCTTTCAACCATAAACAATAACGTTCCTTTTTATGCAGAAATTCAGTAGCCCCAATAAATAATTTAAACATATTTTTGCTTTCTGGATATTTAGTATTTATTTCCAAAACTTGTTCTTTTGAATAATCACTTAAAAATCCATTATCATTTGGCATACTTCCAAAATCTGCTTTACTCACATTACATATCGGATTTGATCTACTATCTATCAAAACATTTGGAGCATCAACTAAATAGGCATTTATATTTTTTACCTCGTTAAATTTTCCATTATCATATATTATCCTTTTATCTCTCAATTTATAGCTGAAACCTATAATTATACAATGAACATGTGCTTTTAGACTTGCTTCACTATCCCATCTAAAAGTACGATATGCAAAATTAATATTTATTCCATTATTCAACATATCTTTCCATAAAATTGTTGTTTGTTCTCCCTGACATATACTATTAGTTGAAACTAATGCAGTTTCTATACTGGTATTTTTCATATAATTAGCCGCTTTAACATACCAACATCCTACATAGTCTATATTTCCATAGTTTTTAATATTTTTAAATATTTCTGCAACATCTTCTTTTTGAACTGGACTCATCAATCTTGCACCAACAAATGGTGGATTTCCCATTATATAACTACATTTAGTATTAGGTATTACTTCATTCCAATCTATTTTTAGTGCATTTGCTTCAACAATATTATCGTAGGTTTCTAATGGTAAGAAATCACTAATGTTTGTAAAACTAGATATTATCTCTTTAGTTTCAGTCCACATTTGAGCTTCTGCAATCCAAAGTGCAGTTTTAGCAACTTTAACAGCAAAATCATTTATCTCTATTCCATAAAATTGTTGAATTGACACTTTTATTGTATCTGCTATATCAAGCATCATCATACCTTTAGACATTGCTGATAACATTTCATTTTCCAATCTTCTTAAAGATAAATATGTTTCTGTTAAAAAGTTGCCGGAACCACAAGCCGGGTCTAAAAAATTAAGTGATGCTATATAATTTTGAAATTCTATTAATTTTTCATTTCTTGTTTTCTCGTTTTTATATGCTAAAGCATCATCTAATTTTTCTCTTAATTCATTTAAAAACAATGGATCAATTACTTTATGAATGTTTTCAATTGAAGTATAATGCATACCTCCGGATCTTCTAGTTTCTGGATTTAATGTTGATTCGAATACTGCACCAAATATAGTTGGAGATATTTCAGACCAATCAAAATCATCTGATGCCTTTGCTAAAAGAATATTTTTTATTTCATCTGTAAATAATGGAATTTCTATATTTTCATTAGAAAATAATCCTCCATTTACATAAGGAAATTGATTTAATTCATCTTCTAAATAAGGGTCTCTATCTTCTAATTTAGTATCTAATATCTTAAATAACTCAATTAATGCTTTTCTCATTAAACTTAAATCTTCATATTTTGATAAATAGTCATGAAATACATTTTTTCTTCCAAATAGACCAGCATCTTCAGCATATAAGCAAAATACTAATCTAACACATAATTCATTTAAATCTTTTTGTGATTGTTCATTAGTTATATCTTTATATTGCTTAGAAAAAGCATCATAAAGTTTTCCAACCAATTCACCCGCTTTAAATGATAATTCTTCCTCTTTTTTTAAATGCTCGCTTTTTTCATCTACTAAAAATGATAAACGATAATATTCTTTTGGTAAATTTTTTAATAGTATTTCTTCTGGTTCACTGTTAGGGTTATTCATATCATAAACAAGAAATGATTTGAAATTACATGTAATAACCCATTTTGGATGCTTAGATACAGGAAGTTCAGCAATATATTTTTTTGCCTGTTGAAAAGGATTAAGTAAACTACCATCTGATTGTTTTATTGGCTTTCTTAAATCTTTTTCAATACTTTTTTGTTCAATTAATACTTTTGTACTTGGAATATATCCATCTATAAAGCCTGTTGTCTTATCAATATGAACTTGATCTTCAAATTCAATAAATTCACTAATATTTTCTATGCCAAATACATTTGTTAATAATGTTGTCCAAAATATTTGTGATTGTCCCTTTTCATATCCTTTATCTTTCCAAAACTCTGCAAACTCTTTTGCTTTTTTCTTTTGTTCTAAATCAGTCACTTTCTTCACTTCCTTTTTATTATAATTTTCTTATAGTCCAATAGAATGTACAAAAGTTATCAACTCAGTAACTGCAGCACTAACTTCAATTATATTTCCTATCTTAGGTAAAATAATTTGCAATGAAGAAATAAATGATTTTATTCTTCCTTTTTTAACATCTTTTTTACTTAATTCTTCCTGTATTCCTTCAACATTATCAATAATATCTTGCCTTATTTCTTTATCTTCAATTTTATCTATATTTTGTCTAATGTTTGCTACTAATTTATCTATTTCACTATAATTAGTTTGATTGGCATTAATAAATGCATTATCTTTAGCAATATTTACTTGACCACCATTTATTGTTATTTCATATTTTGAATCTTCATCATATCCCATTTCTATAAATATCCTTTCATAATTACTATCAATATGATTTACAAGAGGCTCTACAACATTATCACAAAATCCTTTTAATTTATCTTGATATTGCCTTGATGTGGAATATGCCATTGTATATGCTCTACAATCTTTATCGTTATCAACTATGTATTTTAATATCTGATAAATATATGACACTTCCTGTTGTTCATCAATATAACTATCAAATATATGGTTATAACTTCCACATACTTGATTAACATCATCTTCAATTTTAAAGTCATCATCTTCACTTATGCAAGAATCGATATAATTTTTTATTATCTCATTATTGTCTATAAAATTTATTAGTCTTTTAAGATTATCACCAAACATTTGAAAATCACTTGTAAGTGTCCTGCTTGATATTGTTCTAAAATCTCTACTTTGTTTTTTTAATTCTTTTTTATCATATAATTCACTCAAAATTAGCACCTCCACATAAAGGGCAATAACTTCCTGCCGATATAGAAACAGGTCTTATTTTTGCCTTTGATTTACAACATTCATATTCTATTATCTCCATATTTTCTATTCTAGGTTTTATTGGAGTAATAACTTCCTTCTCTGGCTCTTTTCCACATTTGAAAGTCATAAATTTATTATTTCTCGTTTTTCTTTCTAATTCTTTTAATGACTGATAAATCATTTTATTTGCTTCGTTTTTTGCAATTTTCATACTAATATCTATAACTTCATCAGTGTAGTATTTTTTTCCATTAAGACCACAATATGGACACCATATGCCTATTGTAGCCTCATCATTTAAATCACTGCCCAATAGTTTGAAAAACTCTCCACATAAACTGCATTGTAATAAAATAAATCCATCTTCATCACTTTTAATTGTTATTTCAAAATTATCTATATTATCATCTCCTTTTAATTAGGGTTTGGGATTATCCAATATTGGAATTTGTGGCTATACAAATTCAGTGCTGGCTAGACATATAATTTATACTTATATGACAGCAATGACACCTCTATTACACCCTACCTATATATCTATAATTCTTGTCATATTGTCATTGCTAACTAAAATAACTATTTATTATCAGTCAGTAATTTAGTTAAATCATCAATTGATTCTTTTTGATTTTTAATATCTTTTTCATTACTTTTAATATATTTTTTTATAACTTTAATAACTCTATTTTTCTCTTTATTATCTAATTCAGAAATAGTATTTAATTCCTCTAAATTACAATTATCTAATAATTCCTTAATAACCATTTTGATATATAATTCATCCTGCATTTGATTAACTATATCGTCTAATACTAAAATTGGAGCATTTTCAGGTTTAATAACCATGCTACTATAGGAATTATTTACTGTTGCCTCTATTTCTTCTTTACTATACTCACATAACTCCATTAACATCTCTAAAGAAAGATTTAATACTGAACTTAACTTCTTTAAAGATA
>URYZ01000009.1 GCA_900552235.1 uncultured Mycoplasmatota bacterium
TTTAATCCTACAATTGGAGTACTCGTAGCAAAAGAAGGAAACTATTTAGTAATGAAGTATTGTACTAATAAGAATATATATAAAACAACATATAAAATAATTAATGAAAAACAAAAGTTGTTAGTTTAAGAAGGCTTAGTAGTTTTATATGTGTTTTAAAAAAGGTGGCACAGTGTGCCACCAATTGACATTGTCTAACATAAGATTGCTTTTACCAATAAAAAAATGAAACTTTTTTCTTAAAAATTTAGGTGAAATGAAAAAATAATATATTTATATAGTGAAAGCCTTGAAAGAAATTATGATATAGAAGAAAAATTAGAAAAATAATTTTTCTTTTTTAAGTGTTATTTAATAGGTTCAGTGCCTTTTAAATAATACATAATTTTTTTATTTTTATCTTTATTCGTGGCAATATTTCCTGTTGTAGGATCTATTAAAACTGCAACAACATTATCAGGGATATTGTACCATTTACTTTCTTTATCTTTTAAATAGTTTTCCATGGCATTTATCCATGATTTTTTATTTCCACCAACAACATTAGAGTTAATTTTTTTATTATCATCATATCCAGACCAACTTGCTAATACTATTCCATTATTATATCCAACTACCCAAGCATCTGTATCAGTGCTTCCACTTTTTAAGGCATATTTATGAGTCATACTTGATAACATATTTATACATGTAGGATAAGCATAATCAATAAGGTTGGTGTCATAAGTGCTTGTTAGCATTTCACTTACAATAAAAGTTAGGCTTGGATCAAAGATTTGTTCTTTTTTTTCATTATATTTATATAAAACATTACCATAAGTATCTTCGACTTTTCTTATTAAATGGGGGTTTACTTTAATTCCACCATTTGCTAAAGCAGCATAACTTGTTGCAAGTTCTGTTATATTTACTTCATTTGTTCCTAAAGGGAGTGAGTAATTTGCTTCAAGATTTGTTGTTATTCCAGCTTTTCTTAAGGTATTAACAAGATTTTCTTGTCCTAAAAAAAGATGAGTTTTAATAGCATAAATGTTATCTGAGTATGCAATTGCTTGAACCATTGTTATATTTTTATTGGCATAGACATTGTCAGAGTTTTTAGGAGAGTAAGTTTTATTTTCATCAAAATAAAAAGTTGTTCTTTCACTTAAAAAGGTTGTGCTGGGAGTAAAATTGTTTTCTAAAGCATTATAGTATAAAAAGGGTTTAACAGTAGAACCGGGTTGTCTTATGGAAGATGTTGCTCTATTGTAAGTTGTTTTGTTATAAGATGTTCCACCGATTAAAGCAATTACTTCACCATTATCTGAGTTTACCATTACTTTTGATGTTTGTATATCATTGTCTATTAGATTGTATTTTATACTGTTTTCAAGAGATGTTTGAGCATCAATATCAAGTGAAGTCCATATTTTAAGACCCCCTGTTTCAATGTAGTTATCTGGTATTTCTTTTAAGCTATTTAATTCTTCCATAACAGCGTCTTTATAATAAGCAAGGGTTGTAAGGTTAAGATCTGTTTTTTCTCCATAAAGTTTTAATTCTTCTTCTAAAGCATTATTCATTTCTTCTTTTGTTATAAATTTATTTTCATACATTCTTTGTAAAACTATCTTTTGTCTTTTTTTGGCTGTTTCATAATTATTAATTGGTTCATAATAATAAGGAGAATTTGGTATACCAGAAAGAATGGATGCTTCAGCAAGGGTTAAATCTTTAACATTTTTATTAAAGTAAAATTTACTGGCATTAGCTATTCCATAACAGTTATTACCATAATTTATGGTATTTAAGTATCCTTCAAGTATTTCATCTTTCGAATAATGAGTTTCTAGTTCAAAGGTTATCCACATTTCTTGCCATTTTCTTTTCCATGTTTTATCGAAACTTAAAAATAAATTTTTAGCATATTGTTGAGTTATCGTGGATGCTCCTTGGACAATTTCGCCACTTTTTAAGTTTTCAAACATAGCTTTAGCTATTCTAAAAAAGTTAAAACCATTATGTTTATAAAAATTTTTATCTTCAACTGCTATGGTAGAATTAATAACATTATTATTCATATCTTCTAAATCTATCCATTTGTCTTCTCCTTTACCATAGAAAACAAGTTCAAGTTTGTTATCATACATATAAAAACTATTAGCGCTTTTAATATCAAATTTAGGGGTACATAAAGCATATATTTCTCCTGCTAGATTAATACTCATAAATAAAATAAGACAAATAACAAATATTTGTAAAAGAAGTTTTATTTTTTTCATTATATCACCATTTTAATCCTAAAATTAGTATGAAATAAATATAAAAAAATATGTGTTAAAAAAATAATTTTACATATTTAAAGTCTTGTGTTATAATTTATGTCGAAATTGATTTTATGTAATTTTTGAAAGGATGATTATTATTAAAGAAGTTATTATATTTTTAGAAGCAAATGATTTTAAAATAAATGTTAATGGGTTTATAAATAATGATGAAATTATATTTAATAATGATAATATAGATTATAAATTTGATATAAATAGTCTTTTATTCGTTCGAAAAAGTGATGAATTTACTTCATTATTAGACTTTAATAATAAAGAAAGTATATATTACTTAAATGAATTAGAAGAAAATAGTAAAATATTTAGTAAAATAATAATAAAACAATTGATAAAAGAAGATACATCGTATATAATTAATTATCGAGTAAATGAGGAAGACTTTTGTTTTAAGTTATCTTATAAGGAGGTTAACTTATGAATATTGAATTAGAATTAAAAAAATTAATAAAAAATGTATTAAATGATTTAGATTTAGAAGAAGATATAATTATTGAAATACCTAAAGATAGAAGTAATGGTGATTACTCAAGTAATGTAGCTATGAAATGTTGTAAAAAACTTGGAAAATCTCCGATTGAAATAGCTAATTTAGTAAAGGATAATATTTCATCTGATTTAATAGAAAGTATTGAAATAAAAAATCCAGGATTTATTAACTTTTTTGTTAATAAAACATATTTATTTGAAGAATTAAAAGAAATAATAAAACTTGAAAATAATTATGGAAAGAATAATCTTGGAGAACATAAAAAAGTTAATATAGAATTTGTTAGTGTTAATCCAACAGGTACAATTCATTTAGGACATGCTCGTGGAGCTTGTATTGGAGATAGTCTTGCGAATATTTTATCATTTAATGGTTATGATGTTACAAAAGAATATTATATAAATGATGCAGGAAATCAAATGAATAATATGGCATTAAGTATTTATGAAAGATATAAAGAAATATGTGGTTTAGATTCTAAAATGGAAGAAAACTATTACTATGGTAAAGAAATCATTGAAGTAGCACAAAAAATGTATGATGAAAAAAAAGATGGTTATTTAACTAGTGATATAAAAGTATTTTGGAAAAAAGGTTTAGAATATTTTCTCGGAGGAATAAAAAAAGATTTAGCTAACATTGGTGTTAATTTTGATGTATGGACTAGCGAACAAGAATTAAGAGATAGAAATCTTGTTGAGGAAGCTCTTTCTAAATTAACTTCATTAGGATATACTTATGAACAAGATGGTGCGATATTTTTAAAAACAACTTTATTTGGTGATGAAAAGGATCGTGTTTTAGTTAAACAAGATAAATCATATACATATTTTATGCCAGATATTGCATATCATTTAGATAAATTAAATCGTGGTTACGATAAGTTAATTGATGTTTTCGGAGCAGATCATCATGGTTATGTTTCAAGATTAAAAGCATCAGTTACAATGTTAGGACAAGATGCTGATAAACTTTCTGTTCTTCTTATTCAAATGGTTAGAGCAATTAAAAATGGTGAAGAATATAAAATATCAAAAAGAACAGGTAATACAATTACCTTAAATGACTTAGTTGAAGAAAGTGGTAAAGATGCGATAAGATATTTCTTTACATCAAGAAGTATGGATACACAAATGGATTTTGATATTGATTTAGCAAAGAAAAATTCTAATGATAATCCAGTATTTTATGTAAACTATGCTCATGCAAGAATTTGTTCTATTTTAAGAAATAAAGATTATTCTTTAAAAGAAGATTATAAATTTGAAACAATAGATAGTGAAGCTGCATATAATGTTTTAGAAAAATTAAATGAGTTTAAAAAAGTAGTTCAAAAAAGTGCTTTAAAAAAAGAACCTCATTTAATAACAAACTATGTATATGAACTTGCAACACTATTCCATTCATACTATTCTGTAGAAAAAATAGTAACAGAAGATGAAAAATATACATATGAAAGAATAATGCTTATAAAAGCAGTTAAAATAATTATAGCTAACTCTTTAAATTTAATTGGAGTAGCACCAGCAGAAAGGATGTAATCAATATGAAAGTTGATAAAATGAAAAAAGAAGATTTAGAATTAATGTCATATAATGATATAGCTAATTTAATACTAGAAGAAAGCACAAAAAAAACAACTGCAGAATTATTTAAAAAAATATGTGATTTACTTGATTTAGGAGAAAAAACATATGAAAATAAAATCGGAGCTTTTTATACTTCTTTAACTAAAGATAAAAGATTTTTATTACTAGATGATGGACTTTGGGATTTAAAGAAAAATCATTCAGTTAAAGTATTAAAAATAGAAGAAGCTTTAGAAGATATGGAAGAGCTTGAAGAAATAGAAAAAGAAGAACAAGATGAATATGAAGAAGAGGAAGAAGATAAATATATAATATATGATGAAAATCCGGATGATGATTTAGGGGATGACCTTGATGATTATAAGAATTTAGTAATCGTTGATGAGGAAGACTTAGATAATATTGAACCTTAATAAGGAGGTAAAACATGATTGATAGATTAGAAGAAACTTTAAAAAAGTATAATGAAATAACAGAAGAATTAACAAAAGAAGAAACTTTAAAAAATATTTCGTTATTAACTAAACTTTCTAAAGAACAAAGTGATTTAAGTGAAATAGTAGAAGTTTATAAAAATTATAAAAATATTTTAAATAATATTGAAGAAGATAAAGAACTTTTAAAAGATAATGAACTTAAAGATATAGCAAAAGAAGAGTTAGAAACTTTAGAAAATGAAAAAAAAGAAATAGAAAAGAAATTAGAAGTTTTACTTTTGCCTAAAGATCCTAATGATGGAAAAAATGCTATCATGGAAATACGTGGGGCAGCAGGTGGAGATGAAGGAAATATTTTTGCAGGAGATTTATTTAGAATGTATCAAAAATATTTTGAAAAACAAGGATTTAAAACAGAAATAATTAATGCTGAACCTAGTGATGTTGGAGGATACTCTCAAATTGAATTTTTAGTTAAAGGGGATAATGTTTATTCTAAATTAAAATATGAAAGTGGAGCACATCGCGTTCAAAGAATACCAGAAACAGAATCAGGAGGAAGAATTCATACATCAACTGCAACGGTAGCGATACTTCCAGAAGTTAGTGATGTTGAAATAGATATTAACCCAGCGGATTTAAAAATAGATGTTTATCGTTCAGGTGGAGCAGGAGGACAAAGTGTTAATACAGCTGATTCTGCTGTTAGAATAACACATATTCCAACAGGGGTTGTTGTCACTTGTCAAAATGAAAGAAGTCAACAACAAAATAGAGCTAAAGCTTTAGAAATATTAAAATCAAAACTTTATGAAGAACAAGTAAGACGCCAAGAAGAAGAATATGGTGCTGAAAGAAGAAGTAAAGTAGGTACAGGGGATAGAAGTGAAAAAATAAGAACATATAATTATCCTCAAAATAGAGTTACTGACCATAGAATAGGCTTTACTGTTAATAAGCTTGATAGAGTTATGGAAGGTGAACTTGATGAAATAATCGAAGCTTTAATAAATGAAGATCAAAAAAGAAAATTAGCAGGTAATTATGAAAATTAATGATTTATTAAATATAAAATCAAATTATTCAAATGATGAGAAAAAGATAATTTTATCTTTTCTTTTAGATTTACCTAAATTAGATTTATTTAAATTAGAAGAAATAACTGATAAAAAAGTAATAAACAAATATAAAAAAATGTTAAATAATAATTTACCTTTAGCATATTTACTTAATGAAGCATATTTTTTTGGAAATAAATTTTATGTTAATAAAAATGTATTAATTCCAAGACCAGAAACAGAAGTTTTAGTGGAAGAAGTTTATAACTTAATAAATAAATACTTTAATGATAAAGTAAAAATATGTGATTTAGGTACTGGAAGTGGAGTAATTGGAATAACTTTAAAAAAGTTAAATAATAGTTTTGATGTAACATGTATTGATATATCTAAAAAAGCTTTAAAAGTGGCTAAGAAAAATAGTATTTATTTAAATACCGATATTAATTTTATTAACAGTGATATGTTAAAAAGAGTTAATGATAATTTTGATGTTATTATAAGTAATCCACCATATATAAAAAATAATACAAAAGAAATTGATAATATTGTTAAAAAATATGAACCATCTTTAGCACTTTATGGGGGAGATGATGGTCTTAAATATTATAAAGAAATATTAAAAATATGTAAGAAAAATTTAAATGATAAAAGTATAATTGCTTTTGAAATAGGATATGATTTAAAAGAAGATATTATAAATATAATAAAAGAATATTTTAAAGAAAGTAAAATAATTTGTAAAAAAGATTATAATGATTTAGATAGATATATATTTATTTTAAATAATCTTGAATAAAAAATATTAAAATCATCCATTACATATGTGAGGGATGATTTTTTATGAAAAAGATTTTAATATTTGTAAGTATTATAATGATTATATTATTAATGTTGTCAAGTAAAAAAGATTACTATGTTATACCAGATGAATCAATAAGATTTAGAATTATAGCTAATAGTAATAGTACAAACGATCAATATATAAAAATAAAAGTAAAAGATGTTTTAGAAAAAGAAGTAACTAATGATTTAAAAACAAGTAATACAATTGAAACATCAAGAATTATAATAGAAAAAAATATGGATAAATATAAAAATAAAGTTAAAGAAACTTTGGAAGATTTAAATTATAATACAACTTTTACAATTAATTTTGGTGATAATTATTTTCCAAAAAAAGAATATAAAGATGTAATATATGAAGAAGGAAACTATGAATCACTTGTTGTAACTTTAGGAAATGGGGAAGGAGATAATTGGTGGTGTGTTTTATTTCCTCCGATATGTACTTTAGAAGTTGAAGAAAATAAAGATATTGAATATAAATTTTTTGTTAAAGAAATATTTGAAAAATATTTAAAAAGATAACAATAGTTATGATAAAAACTATTGTTTTTATTATGGTTTTATTGTTAAAATTAATAAAAAATATTGACAACCTGGGGGGGGTTATTATATATAATTAATTTATAAAGTTAATAAAATAGAGGTGCTGTTGTTATGAAAAATTTTATAAAATTTTTAAAAACGGATATTAAAATAATAAATAGTTATTTTTTACTTGCAGTTATTTTTATAATTTTAATTAGTATAGGATATTCAAGTTATGCATTATTTAGTTTTACAAAAACAAGTACTAATGTAATTGAAGGAACAATTGGAGAATTAAAGAAAAATATAGATACCTCAGGAGCAAATGCTCCAGTATTAGCAAGTAATATGATACCAGTATATTATGATGAAACAAATAGTGTATGGAAAAAATCAGATGTAAGTAATATGGATAAAACTAATCCATGGTATAGTTATAATTCAACAGG
Organism: uncultured Mycoplasmatota bacterium; assembly: GCA_900552235.1. Classification (GTDB taxonomy): domain Bacteria; phylum Bacillota_I; class Bacilli_A; order RF39; family UBA660; genus CAG-611. Next base: position 7,725 of record URYZ01000009.1, read on the forward strand.
AGAATATAAAGGAATGTGGGCAAATGCGGTAACAGTAACAGCAACAAATAGAACAACTTACTTAAATGCAGCACCAGGAACAACAATACCAATGACAGATATAAATACAATGTGGGTATGGATACCAAGATTTAATGCTGTAACCCCAAGTAATTATAATGGAGGGACACAGGCAAAACCTAATGCGATAGATGTAACATTTGTAAAACAAAATGAAACAGCAATAGATGCCTTTACTTTCGGAACTAAACAGTTAAGTGGTTTGTGGTATGGAAAATTTGAAATAGGAGGAACGCTAGCAAGTCCCTGTACTAATGAAACATGTAATGTAAGTAATATAGTAGTAAAACCAAATGTATCATCATTAAGAAGTCAAAAAGTAAGTAGTTTCTTCTTTGCAAGTAGAAGTATGGAACAAGCAGGAAATAGTTTTGGATTTGTTTCAAGTGAAGTAGATACACATATGAGTAAAAATAATGAATGGGGAGCAGTAGCTTACCTTACTCAAAGTATATATGGAAGATGTACAAGTAGTACATCATGCACTGAAGTATATATAAATAATAGTGAAGGATATTATACAGGAAGAAGTGGAAACACACCAAGTGATTCTAATTATACAAATGCTGGAACATATGAATATAACCAAAATAAAGTAGAGTCAACACTTGTTGAAGGAACAGGAACAAATATAACCCCAAAAATAACGAATGATACAACATATCCATGGGCAAATAATAATGGGGTTTATTCAAGTGGAAATAAAGGAAAAGGTAGTACAACCTCAACATTAACATATACATTTACATTAACAGATAAAGGTGTAGTGTCATTTGATTATTCAGTATCAAGTGAAAATAATTATGATAAAATGAAATATACAATAAATAAAGATTCAACAACTATTATAACAGGAACAGAAATAAGTGGAACATCAAGAGGAACAACTGAATCATCATTACAATACGAAAATAAAGTTCATGTGTTAGAAAAAGGTACATATACACTTGTTTTCACATATTCAAAAGATAGTAGTGTGAATACAGGTTTAGACAAAGGATATGTAAAAAATGTAAAAGTATTAAATGGAGTACAAACAATAGATAAAGTTTTACCAGGAGGACAAAATGCCTCAACCACGGGAACAATATATGGAATATATGATATGAGTGGTGGTGCGGGGGAATATGTCATGGGAGTACTTGCAGATACAAATGGAAAACCAAGATCAGGATATAATTCATCATCCAACTCAGGATTTACAGGAATGCTTTATGAGGGAACAACATATACAGGAGTTTCTTTCCCAGATAGTAAATATTATAATTTATATACAGGATCATCTTATACAGGACATGCCTTAACAGAAACAGCAAGATGGTATAGTGATACCTTTGGTTCCGTTGGTACGAATGCCCCATGGTTCATACGAAGCGGGAACCATTTCAATAGTATGAACGCAGGAGTGTTTTTCAACAACAGCGCCAATGGTGGTTCGTTCTCTATCGCCTCTTCGCGTCTTGTAATTTCCAATGAATAGCCCTACAGGGGTATTTATTGGAAAAAAACTAAAAAACCCGAAATGAAAGAGGTAGAAATTAAATAAATTTATGAAATAATGATAGAAAGTGATACTTCAAAAACTTAAGTGATTAATGCACGAAAGTTTTTGAAGAAAAAAATTTTTGAAGATTAAGAAGTTTTAGATGAAATTAAAGAATTTTTATTTGGATATAAAAAGTAATAATAAAGATTTAATTGTATTGGTAAAGTATGGTAATTTTTATAAGTGTTTTGAAGATGATTCTTATATAATTAATTATTTACTTAATTATAAAATAAATAATAAAAACTCTCTTGGCTTTTAAAGTTAATGCTATAAATAAGATGGGATTTATATAAAAAAAATAAAATTTATATACTTTGTAAGTGTTTAGATAAAATAATACTTGAAAAGTTAAATTTAGTCTTAAGATGAATTTTAATAATTCATCTTTTTAAGTAGTTGAAATGTCAAAATTAGTCATTTGCAAAGTATTTTTATATATGTTAATGTATTTTGCAAAAGTTTTATGTAAATGTTCAAGGTTGCAATTTGCAACCTTGAAAAGCAAAGGTTAGTAATTTAATGTTCAAGATCACAATTTGTGATCTTGAACATTAGAATGTGTTTTGTGGTGTCATGTAAGATAAAAATACACAAAAAAAGATAAAAAAGTGTAGACTTATGGTATTAAATACACACTATTTTTAAAAATAATGTATATATTTTGACTTTAATAAAGTTTTTTAAGTAAATCTTTTAAGATCACAATTTGTGATCTTAAACGAAGTATTAATAAAAGTATCTTCAAGATTGCAATTTGTGATTTTGAACATTAGAATGTGTTTTGTAGTGTCATATAAGATAAAAACACATAAAAAAGTATAAAAAAGTGTACATATTTCTTAAATTAATCAAGGTAAATGTTTAAGGTTGCAAATTGCAACCTTAAAAAATAATAATTTAATTATGTTTAAGATCGCAAATTGCAACCTTAAACATTATATTTATTTTTCTTGATAAAAATATTTTATTATATTAAAATTATACTTGAGGTATGATATGAAAAAGAAAAATGGTGTGGTTATATTTCCTATTTTAATTATTATGATATTTTCATGTCTAGGGTTAAATGGGAATGAAGATATAAGAAATTATTTTTATGGCTTAATTAATAAGAGTAATATTAGTTATAATATAGATGATATACCAGATTATAATGGAAAGCCTTATGTTTATATAAATAACAATATTCCATATTTTACTGAAGAAGAGTATACTACTAAAGTTTTTGAAAAATATAGTAACTTAGATTATCTTAAAAGAGCAGGGACTGCTTATTCTTGTATTGGAAAAGAGTTAATGCCTAAAGAAGATAGAACTTCAATTGGAATGATTAAACCGTCTGGATGGCATACTGTTAAATATGATATTGTAGACGGAAAATATTTGTATAATAGGTGCCATTTAATTGGATATCAGTTAACTGGTGAAAATGCTAATGAAAAGAATTTAATAACATGTACAAGATATATGAATACTTCTTCAATGTTAATTTTTGAAAATAAAGTTAGTAAGTATATAAAAGAAACTTCTAATCATGTTTTATATAGAGTAACTCCCATATATAAAGGTAGTAACTTATTAGCAACAGGAGTATTAATCGAAGCTTATTCAGTGGAAGATAATGGTAAAGGAATAAAGTTTAATGTTTTTATATATAATGTACAAGAAGGTATAGAAATAGATTATGAAACAGGAGATAGTAAATTAAAATAAATTTACTATTTTTTGGTGTTGACAATTGAATGATTATTCAACTATAATTATATTGACTTAAAAAATATATGTGGAGGAATAAATATGAGTAAAAATGAATTTATATGTGATTGTAATATTATTCATGAAGATAGTGTTAAATTTGCCAAGAGTAAAATGCCTAATGATGAAATATTTTATAAACTTGCAGATTTTTATAAATTAATCGGGGATACAACAAGATGTAAAATATTATTTGTTATTGATTCTCATGAAATGTGTGTATGTGATATTGCTAATGCTTTATCAATGACAAAATCATCTATTTCTCATCAACTTAGTACTTTAAGAAGAAGTGGTATTGTTAAATGTAAAAAAGTTGGTAAAGAAGTTTATTATACTTTAGATGATGACCATGTAAGAAAAGTATTTGAAATAGGATTAGAACATATAAATCATAAATTATAGAAAGGAAAGATTATGAAAAAATATAAATATAATATAAATAATCTAGACTGTGCTAACTGTGCTAGAGAACTTGAAGAAAGTTTAAATAAAAATAAAAATTTTAAAAATGTTGTTGTTAATTTTAATACTTCTAAATTGATTTATGAATCAGAAAAAGATTTTACAATAAAAGAATTAAATGATCTTGTTAAAAAAATTGAACCTGATTCTTATATAACAAAAGAGGAAGTTAATGTTAAAAAAGAATATCATTTATCTATTTTAATTTTAGGTATAGTTATTTGTTTACTTGGATACTTTTTAAAGATTAATGATAATGTAAAATTGGTTTTATATATAATATCTTATGTTTTACTTCTTTACAGAACATTTCTAAATTCAATTAAATTATTAATAAAAAGTAAAACAATAAATGAAAACTTACTTATAACAATATCTTGTCTTGGAGCATTTTTTACAAATAATGTTCTTGAGGGAGCAATGGTTATTTCATTATATACAATTGGTAAAATACTTGAAGAAAAAGCTATTAATAATTCAAGAAAAAACATTAAAGATTTACTTGATATAAAACAAAGCTATGCTAATTTAAAAAAAGGTAATACAACATCTAAAATAGATGTTGAAGATATAAAAATAAATGATTTACTTATCGTTAAAAAAGGAGAAAGAATACCAGTTGATGGAGTTATAGTTAAAGGAAGTACTTATCTTGATATGTCTTCTTTAACTGGAGAAAGTGCTTTTGTTCCTGTTAGTGAAAAAAGCAATGTTTTATCCGGTAGCATTAATGTTTCAGATGTAATAACAATAAAGGCTACTTCATTATTTGAAGACTCAACAGTTAATAAAATAATCGAACTTTTAGAAAACGCTACAGATAAAAAAACAAAAACAGAAACAATAATTTCAAAATTTAGTAAAATTTATACACCTATTATTCTATTATTAGCTATTTTAGTTATTGTTTTACTACCTTTATTATTTAATGTATCACAAAATGATGCTTTATATCGTGGCTTAACATTCTTAGTAATATCATGTCCATGTGCTATTGCTATATCTATTCCTTTATCATATTTTACAGGTATTGGGGTGGCTAGTAAAAAAGGTATTTTAATAAAAGGAAGTAATTACTTAGATAATTTAAGTAATACAACAAGTATTATCTTTGATAAAACAGGAACTTTAACTTCAGGAGATTTTAAAGTTACTGATATTGTAATTACTGATAAATCTTATACTAAAGATGAAATAATAGATATAATGGTAAAAGGAGAAAGCTTTTCTAATCATCCAATTGCTAAATCAATAACTAATTTAAAAAATGGTAAGATTATAGCAAAAGATGTAAAGGATTTTAAAGAATTAGAAGGAAAAGGAATATCATTTAAAATTAATGATGATTTTATAACTATTGGAAATAAAACGTTATGTAATTGCCATAAAGATGGACTACTTCATTTAAATATTAATAATAAACATGTTGCATCCATTTATATAAGTGATGGTATTAAAGATAATGCTTCTAAAACAATTGAAAAGTTGAAAAAATATAAAATAAAAACATTTATGTTTACTGGAGATAAAAAAGAAGTTGCTTTAGATATTGGAAACAAACTAAAAATTGATGAAATAAAATATGAAATGCTCCCAAAAGATAAATATGAAAGTTATGAAGAAGTAGCTAAAGATAATAAAATAACAATGTTCATTGGAGATGGTGTTAACGATGCACCAGTTTTGAAAAGAGCAGATATAGGAATATCTATGGGAAATGTTGGTAGTGAAGTTGCTATTGAAGCAAGTGATATTGTTATTATGAATGATGAGATAGATAAAATACCTCTTGCAATAGATATATCAAAATATACAAAATATATTATTAAACAAAATTTAGTCTTTGCTATAACAGTAAAATTATTAATTCTTTCCTTAAGCTTATTTGGCTATGCTAATATGTGGCTTGCTGTATTTGCTGATACAGGAGTAACATTACTTACAATTTTAAATACCTTAAGAATAATAAAAAAATATAAATAAACATTAAAAAACCTCTTACATATTATATATATGAAAGGGGTTTTTATGAATTATTATAACTATTATGATTATTTTACAAGAAATAATGATGAAAATAATATTATAAAAGATTATGGAGATAATCCTTTTGTTATAAATATAAATGATATAACAAAATTAAATAGAAATTACAGAAGTACATTATGGACTGGTAATAACACTCAAATAACTTTAATGAATATTCCTGTAGGAACTGATGTTGGACTTGAAATACACCCTAAAGTTGATCAAATATTAGTAATTGTTCAAGGTGTAGGTTTGGTTAACATGGGAAAAGAAAAGGAAAATGTTACTTTTAGTAAACAAGTATATGATGGAAGTATTATTGTTGTTCCACAAAACACATGGCATAATATAATAAATATAGGAACAATGCCTTTAAAACTTTATTCAATATACTCACCACCAAACCATAAAAAAGGAACTGTTCATAAAACAAAAGCCGATGCTTTAAAAGAAGAATATTAAAAAACAAATAAACTTTAAAAATTTATTTGTTTTTTTTCTTTTTATTTTTAGTATATAAACTATTAACTATTTTAACTTTAACACCTTTTTCAGTAGTAAACATTTTTCTTACTCCAGCAGGTAATTCTTTTTTATAAACTTTCATACTTTTTCCTTCCTTTACTAATAATATAATGATATTATACCACGATTTTATAAAATTTATATAATATTTGTATCAAATTTTGTCAAATTAAGAAAAATTTGTTATACTAATAGACGTAAATTAATTAAACGGAGGAAGTTATGAATAAGTTGAAAATAATAAAATACATATTAATATCATTTTTAATAGCTATTATTATTTTAGTTATGCTTATTTATATATATGAAAAAGATTTATTTAATGCTTATAGACTTCTTAATGAAAATAAGATAGATGTTATACCAGAAGAAAATAAAAAAATTAATTTTAATCCCACAGATAAAAAAGGAGAGGAAATATTTGTTGAAGTTTTATATGAAGGACTAACTATTGATGAACTTGCAGCTAAATTAAATAAATCATTAAAATCTAATTTAAAAGGTACAGGTAATTTATTTGCTAAATACTCTATTGAATATGAAGTTGACCCTTATGTGGCAGTATCTATTTCCCTTCTTGAAACAGGTTGTAAATGGGGATGTTCAAGACTTGTAAGAGAATGTAATAATGTTGGTGGTATGAAAGGTAGTCCTGGTTGTTTTGGAGGAAGTTTTAGAAAGTTTGATACTTTAGAAGAGGGTATTGAATCGTTTATTAAACTTTTATCTAATGGTTATTATAAAAAAGGATTAACAACTCCAGAACTTATGGAAAAAAAATATGCTGGAGGAAGTAATACCTGGGCTATGAAAGTAAATAATTACTTAAATCAAGTAAAAGGAGCATAAAATATGAAAGTTTTAACAATAAAAGAACCATTTGCTACCCTTATTTATAAGAAAGTAAAATTTATTGAAACAAGAAGTTGGAAAACTTCTTACAGAGGAGAACTTTATATTCATGCTAGTTTAAGTACTAATAAAATGTTAAAGAAGAATTAAAAAAGTATTATAAAGAAGATGAGTTACATAATGGTTATATAATATGTAAATGTAAATTAGTTGACTGTATTTATATGACAGAAGATTTTATAAATAATTTAAAAAAGAATAATTATATAGAATATTTATGCGGTCATTATGAAGTTGGAAGATATGCTTGGGTTTTAGAAGATATTGAAAAAATAACTCCTATAAAAGCTAAAGGAAAATTAAGCATTTGGAATTATTAAGGGTGGTTTTATGATAAAAGAAAGTGATGCAATCGAAGTTTTAAATCTAAATACGGGAACATTAAATAGATTAAAAAATAATGGTGTTTTTTTCATAAAAGATTTATTAAATTTAAAATATCAGGATTTATTTTATATGACTAAAATTGGATTAAAAAGAGCTACAGAAATAAAAGATAAATTACATGAATTTGGTTTTTATTTAAAAGAAGAAGAAAATGATTATAAAATAAAAGTAGATAATTTAAAAAATCAAGGTGTTATTTTACTTGAAAATTTAAACCTTAACAAAAGATTATGTTACGTTTTATATAAAAACAATATTTTTACTTTTGAAGATTTATTAAATAATATAGATAAGTTAAAAGAAATTAATAATTTAAAAGATGTTGGAAGAACAATTATATTAGAATTTATAAAAAGTATAAAATATAAAGAATACTTATCATTACAAGAAAAAGAAAATAAAATAAAAAATATTGCTATTTTGACTAAAACAATTAGTTTAGAGTTAGAACAAGATTTATTAATTTCTAAAAAAGAATTATTATTAAAGGAATTAAAAGAAATTATATTAGAGTTAGAAAGTGTATTAAAAGAAGAACAAAGAGAAAGGAATAGATTATGAAAAAAGTAGAATTACTAGCCCCAGCAGGGGACTTTTCATGTTTAAAAGCTGCAATTGAAGCGGGATGTGATGCAGTTTACATAGGTGGCAAACTTTTTGGAGCACGTGCTTTTTCATCTAATTTTACTGATGAAGAGATAGTAAAAGCAATTAATTATGCTCATCTTTATGGTGTAAAAGTTTATGTTACTACTAATATTTTAGTGTATGAAAAAGAAGTAGATAGCTTTTTAGAATATATTTCTTTTCTACATAGAAATAATGTTGATGCTGTTATTATTCAAGACTTAGGAATGTTAGATTTAGTTAGAAAAACATTTCCTAATTTAGAAGTTCATGCATCAACCCAAATGCATATTCATAACCTTGATGGCGCATCTTTTATGGAAAAACTTGGGGTAAAAAGAGTAGTACTTGCTCGTGAAACAAGTGTTTCTAAAATTAAAGAAATAAAAGAAAACACAAATATAGATATTGAAATATTTGTTCATGGAGCTTTATGTGTAAGCTACTCAGGACAATGTTTAATGAGTAGCCTAATTGGACAAAGAAGTGGTAACAGGGGTACATGTGCAGGTAGTTGTAGACAAATGTATAGTATCGTTGATGAGAAAAATAATACACTCTTAGAAAATGCTTATCCATTAAGTATGAAAGATTTATGTTCATTAGAAAATTTAAAAACTTTACTTGACGTTGGTATTACTAGTTTAAAAATTGAAGGAAGGATGAAATCAAGTAGTTATGTTTATACTGTTGTAAAACTTTATAGATTAGCGATAGATTCTTATTATGAAAATAATGAAATAAAAATTGATTATGAAGAGTTATATAATCTAAAGAAAATATTTAATAGAGAATTTACTAAAGGATTTTTATTTGATGAAGAAAATAATAAGGTTATAAATGTTTCAAGACCTAATCATCAAGGAGTAGAAGTAGGTAAAGTTATTAGTTATAAAAATAATATTGCTACGATAAAACTTAATGATGAAATAAATATAAATGATGGTTTAAGAATTGTAGGTAAAAATGATGTTGGTGTTAATGTAAATAATTTTTATATTAATTCTAAACTAGTAAAAAGCGCTAAAAAAGGCGATATTATAACTATAAAAGTAAATGATAAAGTAGAAAAAAATGATAAAGTTTTACTTACTCTTGATAGTAAACTTAATGAAGAAATTAATAATATTATATCTTCTAACCAAAGAAAAGTATTAGTAAAGGCTAAATTTATTGCTAAACTAAATGAAAAAATAATTTTTGAAGTAACTGATGGTGTTAATAAAGTAATAGTTGTTAGTTCATCAAAAACAGATAAAGCTATAAAAAAAGCTACAACAAAAAAGGAAGTAGAAGAAAAATTAAATAAAATAAAAACTACAGTTTATAAATATGAAATATTAGATATAGAAATAGATAATAATGTTTTTATTCCACTTAATGTTATAAATGAATTAAAAAGAAAAGCTTTTGAAGAACTTAATAATAAAAGATTATATAAAATACCTTATAAAAAATGTGAATATAAGATAGATGTTAAATCATATCCTAAAGAAAGATTATTAAATATTTTAATAGATAAAAATGAAGATATAAACATCTTAAAGAAGAAATATGATTATATTTACTCAATTAAGGATACAGATGGAACAATTTTAAAACTTCCAAGAGTAATAGACAAATATAAAAAAACTTATAATAAAGAAGTTTTAGTAGGAGAAATAGGATATTTTAATAATCATAAATCTTGTATAACAGATACATCATTTAATGTGGTTAATTCTTATACAGTGGCCTTTTTACATAGCCTTGGTGCAGAAAGAGTAACTTTATCATATGAGCTTACTAAAAAACAAATTGAAATACTTATAAAAGCTTATGAAGAAAGATATAAAGCCAATCCTAATTTAGAATTAGTTGTGGAAGGATATGAAGAAGTTATGATATCTAAATTTAGTTTAAATAAATATTTTAATAACGATAAAATTTATTTAAAAGATAGATTTAATAACTTATATAAAATAAAAGAAAGAGATAATTTAATGATTATTTATAACTATAAAAAAAGAAAAGATTTTGATCTTTCTTATTATGATATAGGAGTAAATAGTTTAAGAATAAATAAAGAAGAATAAGTTTATTTTCTTATTCTTCTTATTTTTGTCATGTTTCCAATCACTGTATTTTCATTAACTTCTTTTTTATATTTAAAATGAACTTTTCTAGAATCCATATCAACATCCACTACAACGACTGGTAAGGTATCACCAACTGTGTATATTTTATCATCTAAGTTAAACGTACATGTTTTAGGATCAAATTTACAATTTTCATTTAAATCTCTTAATTTTATGTTAGCATAAACATTTTCTTTAGTTACTATCATAATACTTTTTTTACTTATATAAGTTATTTTGCCTTCAAAAGTTTTACCAATATTATTTTGCATATATTGAGCAGTTCTAAGACCAATACATTCTTTTTCAATTTTATCTTCTAAACGTTGTCTACTTGATGACCAAGCACATAATTCATTAACAAAACTTTCAAAATTTTTCTTACCAAAGTATTTTTCATCAGTTATTATTTCTTTTATAATCATATGAACGATTAAATCCATAACCCTTCTAATAGGAGAAGTAAAATGACAATAAGCTTCGCCTTTAAGAGCATTAATTCCTAAACCATAATGACCTATATTAGAAGTACTATAGTAAGCTGAACGCATACCTTGAAGTAAAATCTCATTTAAAGCTTCAGCAAGTGGATTTTCATTAAGTTGTTTCATAATACTTTGAATAGCAAATGGATTATTTAGATTCTTTGGTAATTTAATATTAAAACCAAGAGAATTAATATATTCAATTTTTTGTTTTATAATTTCAGGATCTGGTGATGGATGAACTCTGTAATTAAAGATTAATTGTAAACTTCTTGCAAAAGTAGCAACAGTTTCATTAGCTTTTAACATAAAATCTTCAATCATCATTTCACTAACTTTTCTTGTACATAAAGAAATACTTTTAACATTACCATTTACTTCATATTCAATTTTTATATCATGATCACCAAAATTTAAATAACCACGATTTTTCTTATTTTTATCTAATATGTGATGTAATTCTTCCATTAGTTTTAAATCATTTAAAAACTTTTCATAACCAGGAGCCATTTGTTTATCAACAAGTATCTTATTAACATCTTCATAAGTCATTTTCTTTTTAGAATTAATTACACTTTTTTTAATATCATAATCAATAACTTTACCTTCTTCATCTATTTTCATAATAACGGATAAAGTAAGTCTATCAACATTAGGATTTAAAGAACAAATACCATTTGATATAATATGGGGAAGCATTGGTATAACATATCCAACTGGATAACAACTTGTACTTCTTCTAAGAGCTTCAGTATAAAGATTCATATTTGATTTTATGTAAGAACTAACATCCGCAATATGGACACCAAGAATATAATTTCCATCTTTATCTTTTTTAATACTAACAGCATCATCCATATCTTTAGTATCTTTACCATCTATTGTAAAAATAGTTTCATCTCTTAAATCAAGTCTATTTTTTAAATCTTCTTCTTTTACCGAAGTAGGAAGTTTATATGCTTCATCAATCGCATCTTTATTAAAACTAATTTCCCAACCTAAATCAGATGCGATAGTTCTAATTTCTAAATCAGGATCATCTTTATGTCCAATTAAGTCACTAACTGAAGCACGATATCTTCCATTTTTAAAATCATGTAATTTAATTTTAATTCTAGATCCATCAACAAGTGTTTTATTATCTAAATAATCAAGTTCAATATCATAATTAAAACTTTTATCTTTTGGAACTAAAGTGTAATTGTTTTTACTATCAATAATACAGTCTAATATAATTTCATCATTTAATCTTTTAATAATTTTTTTTACATCACCAATTTTTTTAGTAGTATTTTCGTGTGTTTCTACTAAAACGATATCTCCATTGATCGCACCATTTAAATTATCAATATAAATTTTACTTTTTTCACTATTGTTATAAGTAATGTAAGGTTTATTATTATTATTAAATTTAACTTTTCCAATTTTTAATCTATCGTTTTTCTTAAAATAACTAATCTCATCTTCATTAACAAGTATTCTTCCTTCAAGTTCTAAGTTTTCAAGTAAATCTTTAAATATACATTCTTCATCATCATTAAAACCAAAAAGTTTACTTAAGTAACTAAAGTTATATGTTCTATTTTGATTAATCTTAAAATACTCAATTAATTTTGTTTTAATCCTTTTAATATCTTTCGTATCAACATTAAGTTTATTTTCATATTTCATAACAAAATCCCCCATAAGTTTAATATACATTAAATAAGATTTTATGTCTAGTTTTTTATATAATATTCTTTAAGATATTTAAATAATTTTATTAATAGTAAAAAAATTAATAAAATTATGTTGAAAAAGTAAAAAAAATATTATATAATAAACTTACGTTTTAGAAATAAAACATTCTTGGAGTGGTACTCAAGAGGCTGAAGAGGCGCCCCTGCTAAGGGTGTAGATCGGGTAACTGGTGCGAGGGTTCAAATCCCTCCCGCTCCGCCATATAAAAAATAATCCAATAAGGATTTTTATTTTGCAAAAATTTGCATAAATGATAAAATTATGATATTATGTATATAGATGAGGGAAACTTCATAAAATAAAAAGGAGATATTTAAGTTTTGGTAAGCTTAAATGTCTACCTAAAAATAATTTTGGGTGTTGACATTTAGTCTAAATATAATTAAACTAAGTGTCATTTTTTTATAACAATTATCAGTATAGTGATAATGAATAAAATGATAGAGATATAACGCAAAACATTTATAATAAAAGTTTTTGTTTTCACTTTATCAAACCTTTTTTTCATAAAGATAAGAGGCAGATACTAAAAAACTTAAATATTTCCAATTACTACTATAGCAAACAGATGTATGATTAGTCAATAAAAAATTTTCAAAACTAAACTAATGTTATTTTTAATAAAATAAAACCTTCATATATTATATTAGGATGGAGGTTTTTATATGTATGAAAGATTACCCCTTGATTTTATTGGGGTAACAGATAAGTTTGGTGCTAGAATAGATCCTATTACAAAAGTTTCTTCATATCATTATGGAGTAGATTTAGGTTGGAATAAATATCAAGGCGAAAAAGTATATGCTATATATGATTCTACTTTAGTAGAGGAAGGTTATGATAAAAACTTAGGTAATTATACAGTGTTTAAATATGATAAAAAAAATAATACCATTATTTATAGATTTTTACATTTAAAAAATAGAACTACAATAAAAGTAGGAGAAAAAGTTAAACAAAAAGCCATTGTAGGTTATATGGGTTCAACAGGTTATTCAACAGGAACACATTTACATTTTGAATACTGGATATGTCCAAAAGGGTATAATTATAAATTTAGTGACAGAGGTAAATACGCAGTAGATCCTTTAAAACATTGTTATTTATTTTATGATCAAGCATCTGGTGAAAGTGCCAATCTTTTAACTAAAGTTTTAGGAACGGATAAAAGGAAAGAAAAAGATAGTAATAAAAATCAAATAAAAGTAGTAGGAGAGTTTTTAAGAGCAAGAAAAGAAGCAGGACTTGATAAACAAATTTTAGGATTTATTGATTATGGTATATATGATTATATTGGAAAAATAGAAAAAGATAATTATACTTGGTATAACTTAGGTTTTTGTCATGTTGCAGGAACAAAAGAAGATACAATTGTATATGAAAAAGAAGATGATAAAGATAAAATAATAAAAGAATTAAACGATAAAATAAAAGAACTTGAAGAACAAATTAAAAATTTAGAGGCTAATTGTTTAGAAGATTATAAAGAATTTACTGCTTTTCAAAATGGATTATTTTACATAAGACTTAAAAAAGATGAAAAAATATACTACCCAAAATAGTATATTTTTTTAATAAAATAATTGTTAATTAAAATAATATATGATAAAATAAATATGATAATAAGGACGTGATTATATGAATAAGAATATGAACATATTAAAAGTAGCAATAACTTCTGTTTTATCATTTGCTTTAATTATAGGGGTTACTTATGCATTAATTAAATTTAATTTTGTAGGTAATAAAGATAATACCATTTTAGTCGGAGGATTAAAATTTAATTATAATGAAACATCTTCTAGTATGACTATAACAAATAATGATATTTTAAGTAATACAGAAGGTATGAAAAGTGATAATTATTTTGATTTTAACGTAAGTTTAGAAAAACAAACAACAACAGGAGTATCTTATAATATATTATTAACAAGTGATAATACAAATAATTTAAGTAATATAAAAGCTTACTTAACTGAAGTTAAAAATAATACAGAAACAAAATTAATAGATCCAACAACATTAAATAACTTAACAAAAGTAAATAATAATATGAAACTATATAGTGATATAATAGATCCAAACAAAACTAAATATTATAGATTAAGATTATGGGTAGATGAAAATTTTGGAAGTTCACAAACAACATCTGTAAATGGTAATACTTCAACTGGTACAATAACAGGTTTTACCTTCAAATTCGTAGTAAGTATTGGAGTAGATAATACTAATACAGAGCATTATAATATTACTAATATGGCACAAAATGGTAGTTTTGAAAATACAGGTTGGAATACTTCAACTAATGCAGTATATGATTCTTCAATTAAAAAATATGGTAATTATTCATTAAAAGTAATAGGTAATACATCAGCAAGAGAAATAACTGTTAGTGCCAAAACTACAATGGCTCTTGATAATACGCATAAATATTATGTAAGATATGAAATATATCATACAGGATCAAGCGGAACAGCAGGCTTTTATTGGCCGATTGATGAACCATACTTTTTTGAAGGAGTTGATTTATCTACTGCTAATAAGTGGAATGTAGTGTCAAAAGTAAATAATAGGTCGTCTTTTAGTACTACTTCTTCTACCTCTTATAGAGTTGATTATAACAATAATAATTCAGCAGGAGTTTTATACTTTGATGGCTTGATGGTGGTGGATTTAACTGAAACTTTTGGTGCAGGAAATGAAAAATCTAAAGAGTGGTGTGATATTAATATACCTTTCTTTGAAGGAACAATGGATGTTATAATAAATAATTAAACATAAGAATTTCTTATGTTTTTTCTTTTTCGACAAAAATAGATAAACATATTTTATAAAATAAAGTTATGAAAAGGAAGATGAAGTTTATGAAATTTAAATTTTTAATACCGATATGTTTTTCTATTTTAATTGGATTTTTATTTGGAAAAGTTATTTTTTCTAATTATGATAATTCTAATACTTTAAAAGCATTTAATGAAGGAGAAAAAGTTTATTTTATTGAGATAGCAAGTTCTCCTTCTAAAGATAGTTTAACTAGTATTAATTCATATGAAAGTTATCTATGTTTATTAGAAAACGATACTTATTATTTATATGGAGGAATTAGTAAAAATAAAGATACTGCTGAGTATATAAAAACATCTTATGAAGATAAAAAATTTAAATCTAAGATTGTTGTAAAGTATATTAATGATAAGATATTTATTAATCTTTTAAATGAATATGATAAAGTAGCTAAGATAAGTTCTAATGCTAATGATTTATTTACTATAGAAAAAATAGTTATATCTAATTATAAGGAAACAGTGTTACAAAATGACTCTAACAATTAAAGATATTCCACCTTTAGAAAGACCTAGAGAAAGATTAGTTACATATGGAAGTGAAACTTTATCAAATATTGAATTATTATCAATTATTTTAAAAACAGGCACTAAAGGTGAAAGTGTATATGAATTATCTAAAAGACTTTTAAAAGAACTAGGATCAATTTATAATTTAAAAAACACTAATAAAGAAATACTTACTAAAATAAAAGGAATAGGTACTGCTAAAGCAGTAGAATTACTTGCTACAGTAGAACTAGGTAAAAGAATATTTATAAATAATATTAATGATTCTAAAACTAAATATAATAATTCTAAAATAATATACGAAAACAATAAACATTTATTTTTAGATAAAAAACAAGAATATTTTTATTGTTTATATTTAAATGAAAAAAAAGAATTAATAGAAAGGAAGTTATTGTTTATGGGAACAGTTAATAAGTCACTTGTTCATCCAAGAGAAATATTTAAGGAGGCATACCTTCTTTCAGCATCCTCAATTATATGTATGCATAATCATCCAAGTGGGAATCCAAATCCCAGTACTGATGATATTGTTTTAACATCTTCTTTATTAGAAATAGGCAAAATTCAAAAAATACCTATCGTAGATCATATAATATTTGGTAGCAATAGTTATTATAGTTTTTATGAAAATAATAACTTAGAAAGGAAGATTTATGAAAAAGTATAAAAAAAATAATTATCTTAAAATAATCATTTCTTTATTAATCATATCTTTTCTTTCTTTTTCTTTACTAAAAAATTATGTTCCTTTAGCTAAGATTAATTATTATTTTTCTTATCCATATTTATTTATAAAAAATACATGTGATAATTTTAAATCTTCTAAAAAGTTAAATAAAGAAAATAAAATATTAAAAGAAAATCTTGAAATATTAAAAATAAAAGAAAGTCAAAATAATAGTTTACTTTCTAATATTAATGAATTAAAAAATTTACTTGAACTTAAAAATATATATTCTTCTTATAATATTATTAATTCTACAGTAATAGAAAGAAATAAATTATATTTTTTTAATAATTTTACAATAGATAAAGGACTTGATTTTAATTTAAAAGAAAATATGGCTGTTGTAAATAGTAATGGTTTAATTGGAATAATAGATAAAGTATATAAAAACTATTCAATTGTAAAACTAATTACTACTTCAAATGATAATAAAATATCAGTTAAAATAAAAAAAGATAACACATATCTTTATGGTACAATAACATCTTATAAAGATAATTTATTTTTACTTGAAGGTATAACTAATTACCAAGATATATCTTTAAATAGTGATGTTTTAACAACCGGGTATGGGGTGTTTCCTAGTGACATACTAATAGGTAAAGTAACAAAAATAGAAGAGAACAAATATAATACAAGTAAAATTATATATGTAAAAAGTAATGTTAATTTCAATGAAATAAATTATGTAAGTATTTTAGGTAATAATTTATGAAAGTATTTCTTTTTCTTTTATTTACTTTTTTCTTGGACATTACTTTTAACTTATATATAAATATTAACTTATTATATCCTATGTTTACTTTATCATCTTTAATAATATTATATTTTCTTATAAAAAATAAAAATAATTATAATAAAGAGGACACACATAAAAAGAAAAATATTCCATATAGAAGTGACAGGTATGACGATGACTTCAATTGGGATAGCTTATATGCAAATTATAAAGAGATTAGTGCTACTTCAAATGTATAGCTAATCTCTTTTAATTTGCCTAAAAAACTATGAATAGTTTTTTAGCAATCCAAAATAAAAAAGTGAATTTTTATTTTGGATTGAATGGGGTGTGGGGTGATGCCCTGCCACACGAAACACTTTTTGAAGCAGTAAGCTAAAAAAGTGTTTCGTGTGTTACAAGACAATTAAAAAAGATCAGAATTTAAGAAATAAATATGTCTTATTAGCTAGTAGCACAAGAGAGAAACTAGCTGAAGCAAAGAAGGTTAGAAATGAGTTATGCAATAATAAGAAACACAAAATACAAAAGAGAAAATCTAAAGGGAATATTTAGACACAACGAAAGAAGAAACAGAAATTATTCAAATAATAATATAGATAAAGAAAAATCATATTTAAATTATTCATTAAAAGAGCCACAATATAGTTATGAAAAAGAATTTGAGAGAATAAGAAAAGAATATAATTTAAAAGGT
>URYZ01000010.1 GCA_900552235.1 uncultured Mycoplasmatota bacterium
TTTATTCCTAAGAAAACCTCTAGAAAAATCTAGGGGTTTGTCTACACTCTGAAAACAATTTTTTTAAATTGTTTTTTACCTTTTTGAATAATTAACTCACCATTATTAAAATCTATTGTAGTAATTAATCGATTAACATTATTCTCTTTTATTCCATTTACACTTATCCCATTTTGCTCAATCATTCTCCTTCCTTCAGATTTCGATGAAACAATATTTGATAAATTTAATAATTCAGTCAATAATAATCCACTATCTAACATATTTTCTTTTATTTCAAATATTTCAATATTTTCAGGTATATCGCCCTTAGCTATTGTATTATATCTTTCTTCAGCCTGATCAATAAATTCTTCTCCATAGTACATTTTAATTATTTCTTCTGCATATTTTCTGTGTGCCATCAATATATCCTTACTCATCCACATTTCTACATCTTTCATATCTAAATCTGTAGTAAGATTAAAAAAATCTAATAGCACGTCATCAGGTATTCTCATAGCTTTCTCATACATTTTTTCAGGCAATTCATTTACTCCAATATAATTGCCTAATGATTTAGACATTTTTTCTTTTCCATCTAATCCTACTAATAAAGGAAAACACATTACATCTTGTGGTTCTTGATCATAGTCTCTTTGTAGCTCTCTACCAACTAACAAATTAAATGTTTGATCTGTTCCACCTATTTCTATATCAGCGTGTAATGCAACTAAATCATACCCTTGCATTAATGGGTATAAAAATTCATGAATACCAATCGGAATATTATTATTAAATCTATTTTTAAAGTCATCTCTTTCAAGAATTCTAGCTACTGTATATTTTCCAGTTAATTTAATAACATCTTCAAATGACATTTTCGCTAACCACTCTGAATTATAGACAATTCTTATTTTTTTAGGATCTAATATTTTAGAAACTTGTTTAAAATATGTTGCACCATTTTTTCTTGTTTCTTCAAATGATAATGATGGTCTAGTTTTAGATTTTCCAGATGGATCACCAATCATTGCTGTAAAATCGCCTATAACAAAAACTATGTCATGCCCTAATTCTTGCAATACCTTCAAAGCACGCAATGGCACCGTATGACCCAAATGCAAATCGGGTCTTGACGGATCAGCGCCAAATTTTACTATCAATTTTTTTTCCACTATTTAATTTTTCTAATAATGTTTCTTTATTATAAATGTCAACTGTTCTCCTCAGTATTAATTCAATTTTTTCATCTTTTTCATTTTATCCCTTCTTACAAAAAAACACGATAAATAATCCTCATAAGGACGATTTATCGCGATACCACCTTAATTTATGAATAGAAATTCATACACTCAAAAAGCTATAAAGTAGCAACCTTTAAACTCATAATGTGTACTTCAAATATATCATTTCGTCTACTTTTACCAAACATAAACTCTCTAAATTTAAAATAATATACTTTACTATCCATTAATCAACATTTATAAATTAAATAATTTTATTATATTATATCATATGAAAGTCAATTTATTAAAGAGTTTTTGTTAATACTTTATTTTTTTCTTGCTCTTTTAATTTAAAAACATTACCTTTTCCAATCTGAATTACCATTCCTTGTTCTGGAGCAAATGAAAATTTGCTTGTTTTTTCTCCATTTAATTTCACAGCACCTTGTTGAATTAATCTTCTTACTTCACTTTTCGTTTTATATTTTCCTGTTGAAAATATACAATCTATTAAAGAATATGAACCTTCATCATCTATTAATTCAGAATTGTAAACTAATTCAGGCATTTCCACATCAATATCTTTCTTTTGAAAAATCGCTTGGAAATTATCTTCTGCCGCTTTTAATTCTTCTTTTGTATGATATAGAGAAACTATACTTCTTGCTAAATGCATCTTTATATCTCTTGGGTTTACTTCTTCATTTTCCAATAATTTTTTAATATTTTTTACTTTATCAGGGTGTATATCAGTTGTTAATTCATAATATTTAACTATTAAATCGTCAGGCACCTTCATAACTTTTGTATACATTGTTTTTGCGTCTTCATTAACACCAATATAATTTCCTAATGACTTAGACATTTTTTCTTTTCCATCTAATCCTACTAAAAGTGGTATAAATACTGGTACCTGTTGTGCAGCGCCAAAATCTTTCTGAATATTTCTTCCCATAATAATATTAAATGTTTGATCTGTTCCACCTAATTCCAAATCTGATTTTACTTCAACTGAATCATATGCTTGCATTAATGGATAAAAGAACTCATGAATAGCAATTGGTTTATGATTTTTCATACGATTATTAAAATCATCTCTTTCAAGCATTCTTGCAACAGTAGTTTTACTGCATAAATTAATAACATCCTTAAATCTCATATTATTAAACCACTCACTATTATAGTGAAGTTCAGTTTTATCTTTATCAATAACTTTAAAAATTTGTTCTAAATATGTTTGAGCATTGTATTTTACCTGTTCATCAGTTAATTGATTTCTAGTTTTTGATTTTCCTGTTGGATCTCCAATAGCACCAGTGAAATCTCCAATTATTACTACTGCTGTATGGCCTAAATCTTGTAATTGTTTTATTTTTCTCAATGCAACAGCATGTCCTAAATGAATATCAGGTGCAGATGGATCCATCCCAAACTTTATTCTTAAAGTTCTTCCATCCTTATTTACTTCTTCTAATTTTTCTCTTAAAGCATTAATATCATTAATATCTTCTGCCCCATTTAATAAATATTTTAAAGTTTCTTCAACATTAAACATAAAAAACTTCCCCCTTAAATCAAATTTTTAGACTTATATTAACATTTTTCTTAATGATTTGTCAATAAATATATCCTATTTTATACTAATTTTATACTAATTTCCCATCATTTACATCAATCATATTACTGACGAATAAATATGAACATCTTCTCTTTCACCATTTTTATTAATAACTCTAGATTTTAATAACCCTTCATATTCCATTCCAGCATTTTTCATCACTTTGCCACTTGCTATATTAGATGCAAAGTGTTGTGCATACACCACAGGAAATCCTTCACTATGTAAATAATTTATAACTTCTTTTAAAGCTTCAGATGCATAGCCATTTCCCCAAAATTTTGAGCCATAACAATATCCAACTTCAGCCGTCATATATTGCAAGTTTTTTGTAATAACATCTATCATGCCAATAATTTCGTTTGTATCCTTTAATACAACTAACCATCTATAACTATAATCATTATCATAATCACTTACCCAGTAATTTGTTAATTTTTTTGTTTCTTCTGGTGTCTTATGTGAATTCCATGTAACATATTTGCTTACATTAAAATCACTTGTCCAACAATTAAATATATCCTTATAATCTGATAATTCAATTTTTCTTAATATTAATCTTTTTGATTCTAAATTTATTGTACCTTTATTCATTATTTAACTTCCTTTCGTTTTAGAATATCTTTTATTACAATTGCAATAATTGTTGATGACATAACAATTAAATCAGTAATCATTGATGGATATGCCTTAACAAATATATCATATATTAACCATAAAATAACCATCAATAAAGTTCCTATCCTAATTTTTTTGACATCGTTTTGCCACAATGCAATTACATAAATTATCTCTGCAATAATAGGCAATAAGCTTACTATTTTACCATCAAACGATATAACCCCTATAATTGCATAACCAATTATGAAAAATAGCAAAATATACCACTTATTTAAATTTTTATGTTTTTCTTTTTCTTTACTGATACATGTTCTAAATATTCCAAAGAAATTAGAAAACATTCCTGAATATGCTCCTAAAAGCAAATATTCTGTGCCAAAGAATATACCATTAAATACAACATATTCTAACATTCTATCCTTATTTTTTTGAAATAAGCTTATTATCATTACCAAAAGTCCTAATATGCCAAAACCCTGTGCTATCCAATATACCATATTACCTCACCTCTTTTACTTTTTTTAGTATTTTAGGATTAAAATTCGTAAGATTTTCACCAAGAATTTTTATTGCATCCTCTTCCCCAAAAATTTCTTTAACTCTTTTAACAGAATCATAATCAATATCATTTTTATCAGATAAATTCCAATTGTAATCTGCATCATATATTATTTTTGATATTCTTAGATTATCTTTTATGTATTGTAAATAATTTCTATAATCTTTTAAACAATCTATAAATAATCTATTTTCATCAAGACAAGCAATCTTGTCAGGTCCAAGTGCTATGGTTAAATATTCTGAATTATTAGCAATATTAAAGGTTTCTTTATCCAATGATGCACCATGATTTAATACTCCTTTAATTCTATTCTTATCAAAAAAATTTGCCCAATTTATTGCTCTATTGATATTTCTTACATGTTGCATTGAAATACTACCTTTTCCAAAATCACAATCTACATGAACAATTATTGGAATATTTATTTTTTGTAATAATTCAATGTAGTCTTTCCCAATATCTTCTGGTCCAACGCCACTTCCTATTCCATGGATTTTAATAGCTACTGGATCAGTTTCATCAAGCATTTTTGTAAAATAATCTATATCATCCATTACTGGATGAAAGACTGCTGCAAACAATAATATTAATTTTCTACTGCTCTTTTGAGTTATTAAACTATTTAAATCATAATTTAATTGCATAAAAGGATTCCTTTGCCCATAATATTGCATCTTTTCTTCAAGATATTTCCAATACATTAATCGAGAATTAACATCATTTAAATCTGTACATGGTGATGGTACACCCATCAATATTCCAACATCAATTCCACTTTTTTGAGCAAATTTGATATAGTCATCTATGAATGAATCCCCATGAAAAATATCCTTACCAATATGGCTATGACTATCTACTACAACATTATCTTTCATTTATATCACTCTCCTTTACTAAATAGTAAAAATCTTTAATACTATTAATTCTTATATGATTTGTTTTTATATTTTTGTTATACTTTGTATTCATTAAATAAATTTTTGTACTAGGCAACATTTTTTCTACAGAATCACAGTTCTTTAATGAATCATCTATATAAAAATCCGGCTTTATTTTTTGTAAGAATTTTGCTTTATCATCAATATTTATAAACAATTTATCATAATATATTTTATTTTTACTTAACCAATTTATAGTTATTTTTTTTACTTGATCATTATTAGTTTCTCTCCTAGCTGTAACTATATATATTTTTATATTTAACTCTTTTATTAATTGTAAATAATGTCTTGTTCCATATTTAATTTTTATATCATTTAAATATTCTGGGTAACATTGTTCAAAAAAACTTATCAAATCATTTCTATCCCAATTCAGCATTCTTACAAAATAATAATAATCAACACAATTATCTATTTTTTTAATTTTTGTTGCCCTTTTTAATATATCTTTATCAAATTTAATTGCATACTCATTAATTGTTTTACCACTAGACGCTAATGTATCATCTAAATCAACGCATAAAATCATTTTTATCTCCCAACAAAATTATATATATCTTCTTGTAACTGATTAATAAATAACCCTATATGATAACCATCTTGAAAAGCATGATTAACTTGTATAGAATAGTCAATCATATATTTTCCATCTTGAATAAAATATTTTCCCCAGCAAATTCTTGGAATACTATCTTTAAGTTTATAATTCATTGGATTTAAGACAGAAGTTACTCTCATCCAAGGTGTACATGTTATATAGCATTTATTATAATCTTTAACATAAGGAATAATTTTATCACTTTCTGCTTCTTCTTTAGCAGCATTAAAATCTTGTATAAATTTTTCAAAGTTATTATATTCAATTGTTCTACTAAAATTTATTTGTTTGTTATTTTTAAGTACAGAAAATGACACATTTATTTTATCATATTTATAGATTTCATTTTCTTCTAAAACATATTTAAATTCTTCTATCTTATTTAGAGATGCAATTGTAAAATATGTCATCAACCCATAAAATGATATTTTATTTTTTTTAGAAAATTTAACCAAAGCATCAACATCAATTAAAGTAGTGCATCCTGTATATGGACTGTCAAATTTTGAGAAAAATTGAAATTGTTTATTCCTATTCCAATTGTCTTTATTTATTTTTCGCTTCATTATTTCACCTCCATAATTTGCAAATATTATATAAATCATTTATATAAAATTCTACATCTTCTCTCCACTTTTCATTTTTATCATTACAATCTTTTTTTAATTTATTTAACTTTTCTTCATCATAAAATGAAACGTAACACATTAATTGATAAACAAAAGAATTTTCAGCATTATCATAATTAAAATTCTCATAAGTTAAAAGTTTTTTTAATTCAACTTTTGAACATGACAAATCAATATTTGAATTTGGTATACTCTTACTCATTTTTGGATAATCATTTAAACCTCTCATCATTTTTGAATAAAGTCCACTAATAGTCATATTAATTCCCATTTTTTTTCTGATTTCATCTGCTTTCCAAACATATCCATGTTCATCTATACCGCTTATTATTAATACATTGTCAAATCCGTCTATCAATCCTGGATGAATAAAATCAGCAAACATAAGTAAAATTGATTGCTTAACATTAAAATCCATTCCAGTATATATTCTTTCAGTTTTATACAAATCATTAATATCTTCTTCTATTTCTTTGAAATCACGATCTTTAATGTAACTTGACAATAAAAATGATGTACGAATTATTTCTGGATGATCATACTGATTCCTTATTTTTCCCTTTGTTTCATCAAATCCTAATTTTACTAAAAATTTTTTATATTTAATAGTTAATTTATTTATATCTTTTAAAGACTTAGCCCTTGCTCCGTATACATCCAAATCTCCAAGAATTATTTGAACGTTAAAACCTTGCTTTTGTAGATAAATTGCCTTCAACATTTGAGATACCGTGCCAATATGTGGAACACCATTTATCCCAACTCCCATTATTACTAATTGTTTTTTATTTGCACTAATACCTTCAAGAAATGGCTTTATGTTATACGAACAATACCACTTATTATTGATACCAAAATTTTCTTCAGGCAAAGACCCAACTAATTCATAATTGTATTTATTAACTATATTGTTATAATATTTATTATCATACTTAATCATTTATTCCCTCCGAATATCCTTTAAATATATCTACTTGACTATCCTTTATAAAACTATTGTTGCAGTATAATGCTTTTAAAAATATTTCCGTCATGACAGAAAATATATTCAATTCATTAACAAACATATTATTTAAATTAGAATTTCTTTTTATTTTAGAATAAGGTGTATCAGTTATCATACCAAAAATAAATTTGTCAACTAAATTTAAATTTAATGCCACATCAAAATACTCCAATTGAGCTATTCTATTAACATTTGGGTGTCTAATAATAAATAATCCTTTAATATTTTTATAATTATTTATAAATAATTTGTTATATGCAAATTGCATTGTTATACCACTCATCATATTATCATCAACAATAAATGTAGCATTTTTTCTATCACATTTTCCATATTCAATAAAATCTTTATTAATTTCTGTTAGACTTTGTTTTTGTCTATCCAAATACATACCATGATTTTGAAACATAAAGGATAATTGTATTTTCGAGTTACATAATCTCTTTATTATAAATGGCAATTCTAAACTACCATATAAAATGCTAATTAAATGAAATTGCTTTTTATTTAACTTTTTTTTCGTTATAATTGATTTACATACAATGTAATTTTCAATATAATTATCAATTTCTCTCAATGGATTAAAACATTTTGATAATATAAATGAATCACTTATCACTTTCAAATTGTTATGAGTTTGTTCTTTCAATATATCAAGTTCAATAACAATATTATTTAATAAACTCAAACATAATTTATCATCCGTTTTATTAAAACATATATTATCTATAATTGTTTGATAATCATTAATTATTTTGAAATATTTATTCAATATGAGCTTTGAACAAGAATCATGATAAATAAAATCTTTGCCATTGTCTGATAATATCATTAATTCTGAATTTGTAAGTAATAATATTATGTTTCTTAAATTATCTATAACACCTAATAACAATCTTCTATCATAATTATTTTTGATTATATAAGTTGGTAAAATAAATTTTAGTTTATTTAGATATTTTGAAACATTATAAAACCAATTATTAATTTGTTTTATATTAGGTTTTTCAAATCTGCTAACATTTGTAGAAAAATAATAATAAATTTCATAACCTCTTAATATTACTCCTGTATCAAGTGGTAGTAAATATATATATAAATCATTATTTTTTTCTAAAAACAATTTTTTCAAACTGTTGTCATTATCTATTTCATTCCATTCATAATCTTTAAAAAAGATTGCACCAGTATACCACTCATATATACTATTTATTCCACTTGTAACTTGAAATTTTTTATTGAATTTTGAATTATACTTTTCTTCAATTTTATATCTTTCTACATCTTTTTCATGTTCTAATTTATTTAATTTAATTTCATATTTGTCATTAATTAAATTTTTAGAAAATAATTTAGGAACTATGTTATATTTATTAATTACTTCTGTTAGTGTTTTATATTCAATATCTTCAACAAAAAATTTTATTTTATTTTGTTGACTAACAACCTTAACATTAATAAAATTATCTATTTCATTATTTATCTCATATTTAATAAACTTAGAGTCTAACTCATTTATTATTTTATTTAAATTTCTATTAGCATTGTTATATATTATATTAATGCCATAATTAATGTTTTTTAAATTCATATCTCTTTATACCTCCTATTTCATTTTCCAAATTAAACCAATTTTCACTTATCCACATAATTTCATTAATAAATTTTTCAACCTTAGGCGGATTATAATTTTTAAAATATCTATCTTGAATCCAAATATTAAATTCATTAACCCATACAATTTTTAATGAATTAATTATATCTAAATAACTTATTTTACTAACTGTAGAATATCCATCAAAAAAACTTTTTAACTTTAATAAGTCAAATTTATTATTAAAGAAAGTTGTAGATAAAACAATTCTACCAATATCTTGTAATTTTGAATTTATTCTTACTAACTCAAAGTCAATTATTGATTTTACTTCATTATTATCAAAAATTATATTATCTGGTGTAAAATCGCCATGAATAAGCTGTAATTTATTTTGATTTATAATTTTATTAAGTTCACTATCATTTAAGATTTTTTCAGACAAATTAAGTTGTTGGACAAATTCCTTTGAACTATCTTCTTTTATTTCAAATCTCTTTTTTTGTAATTCCTGTTTTAAATCACTTATACTCTTATATTTTAGAAAATCAGACTTAAACGCATCTGAATCAACATTTTTTAATTTATTATGTAAAAAAGCTAAATTTTGTCCAATGCTAAATATCTCTTTTTTTGTTAATTTATCAAATTCTTTGGAATAACCTTTAACATATTCTTGAATAAAGAAATATTTATTATTAGAAAACTTACTAACAACTTCTTTATCATTATTTAACAGAATTTTAGGAACAGCAACATTTTCTTCATATAAATAACATTGTAACTCAACGGTTTGTATTAAATACTGAAGGTGCTCATATGAAAATTTTTTTAAGTTCAACTCTTTTAAAACATACGATTTTTCATTATTACTTTCAATTAAGTATTTTTCGTTAAGCCATCCACCAGATAAAGTATTTATTTTTAATATTGATATTCCATAACTCTTTAAAACCTCTTCAATAAGATTCATATTAATTTCCTTTTCTAAATTCCTTAATTTTACATTTTGCTTTTGTTGTTTGCACTTTACCAAGCCATTCCTCCCTTGGACCAAATGATAAATCATCTGTTACAATTCTTACTCTATCTTTATTTTTTAAAATATAATCAATTGGTACATATTCATCATTAACAAATACTCCCACCATTGTATTACCTATATCGGTATGTATTTTGTATGCAAAATCAATTGGAGTTGATCCTTTAGGAAGTTCTATAATATCTCCTTTTGTTGTGTAAACATATACTCTATCTGCAAATAATTCAGTCTTTACTTGATTTACAAACTGCTGATTATCTCCAAACATTGAATTAATTTCTGTTAATGACTTAAAAAATTGAAATTTTTCTTTTAATTCTTCTTGCATTACATCTCTTGCTTTACCCTTTTCTATATCCCAATAAGCAGTTAAACCAAATGAAGCAACCTTATCCATATCAAAGGTTCTTATTTGTATTTGAACTATTCTATCATTTGGTCCAAACACTGTTGTATGTAAACTTCTATACATATTAGTTTTTGGATTAACGATATAATCCTTAAACTTATCATTAATTGGGTGATACTCTCTGTGAATAAGTCCTAATGTTATATAACAATTTTCTATTTCATCTACCATTATTTTTAAAGCTAATAAATCGTGAATATCCAATAATTTATGTCCTTCATTCAATCTTTTATATATTCCATATATATTTTTTGTCCTAACTTTTATTTCGTTTGGAATACTTTTATCATTTAATAGTTTTTGTATTTTATATAACATTTCATTTAAACAAGAATTACTAGATTCTTCTAACTTTATTTTTCTTTCTTCTATTTTCTTATACATATCAGGTTTTAAATACTTTAAAGAAAGATCCTCAAGTTCACTTTTTATACGATAAGCTCCAATATAATAAGCAAGTGGAACAAATATTTCCATTGTTTCAAGTGCATTTTCTTTCTGTTTAAATTCATTTTTAAATTGTAATGTTCTCATATTATGTAGTCTATCTGCAAGTTTTATTATAATAATTCTTACATCTTCAGTTATTCCTGTTATTATTTTTCTTGTATTAGCATAATTTTGATCTTGTTTAGTTGAAAAGTTCATCTTTGAAAGTTTTGTAACACCATCAACTAAATTTGCAACATTTTGATTAAAGTCATGAGCAATATCTTCTTTACTAATACTTGTATCTTCTAAAGTATCATGTAAAAGTCCTGCAATAATTGTATCTTTATCCGCATGCATATCTGCTAAAATATAAGCTACATTTAAAGGATGCGTTATATAAGGTTCACCACTTTGTCTTATCTGATTTTTATGAAGATCATATGCATAATAGTAAGCTTTTTTTATAATATCTATTTCTTCCTTATTGTATTCTTCTAATTTTCTTATTAAATCATCCAAAGTTATATTATTCATTTTTCCCTCCTTTTTATATAAAAAAGTGCGCAATAATCACTAAGAATTATTACACACTTTTTTTATATTTTTCGCACATGAAAGAGCATAAATATCATTATTATTTATAAGCAAATTATAAAAATAATAGTCAATAAAACAAACTCTTTTCATACATCTTCCTCTTTTTTCTATAAAATTAAATCTATTTTATATCCAAAATTTGGTAATGTCAATACCTTTTTTACTAATTTTAAAATCATAAAAAAAGAATAACTTTAAATTATTCTTCCATATTATGGTATACATCTTGTACATCATCTAAATCTTCAAGCGTTTCTATTAAATTATATATTTTTTCTTTTTCTTCATCATTTAATGAAATATAATTTTGTGGTATATATCTTGTTTCATTCATAATAAATTCTGTTATATTATTTTCATTTAAAACATTATTCATCTTAATAAAATCTTCATAACTTGTATATATTTCATAAGAATCATCATTTACAACAAAGTCTAAACAATCATTATCTAATGCTAAAGTCATAAGCATATCTTCATCATATGTTTTAGGTAAAACAATTATACCCTTTCTATCAAACATATAACTTACACTTCCATCAGTACCTAAGTTTCCTCCTCTTTTAGTAAATGTACTTCTTACATCCCCTGCTGTTCTATTTTTATTATCTGTTAAACAATCAACCATAACAGCAACACCATGAGGAGCATAACCTTCATATCTTACAAATTCATAATTTTCACTATTTCCTGAAGAATGCGCTTTATCAATTGCTGCTTGAATTCTATCTTTTGGCATATTTTCTGCTTTTGCTTTATCAACAACCATTCTTAAAGCAGGATTATTTAATGGGTCTTTATCTCCCCCTTTAGCAGCAACATAAAGCTCTTTAGCAAGTTTTTGAAAAACTTTACTTCTTGCAGCATCTATTTCCCCTTTTTTTCTTTTAATTGTTGACCATTTTGAATGTCCACTCATAAATATCCTCCTAACTTAATAACTTAATAATTAATGGTGAAAGTAAAATTAGAAATAAAAGTGGTATAAAAAATATAACGGATACAACACTTATTTTTATAGGCATTTTATTTATTTTTGCTTTTGCTTCCAACACTCTTTTTTGTCTTATATAGTCTACCTGTTCGAAAACAGTATTAACAATATCATTACCAAATATATTAGCTTCTTTAATATTTAATATTATATTGTTAATTGTATCACTAGGTATACGATATTTTAAATCTTCTAACGCATCGTTTAAATCTTTTCCAAAAGAAATATCACTAAGTAATTTTTTAAATTCTTTACTAAGACTTGAATCTACACTACTACAAGTAACTTCAATTGAAGTTTTAATATTTCTTCCAGCATCAAGTGATAATGCTAATATTTCAAAAAAGTATAAAGCATCTTTTTCTAACTCTTTTCTTCTTTTTTCTATTTTAGGATTAAAATAAAAGTTAAAAAATAATGTGTAATAAATAATTATTACTACTGGTGCGATAAAATATCCAAAATCTAAAAAATATAATAACACAAAAAATATTATTATGGAAGAAAATAATCTAAAATTAAGTAAATTTATTTCATCTAACTTACAATCTACTCCTAGTAACATTATTTTAGATTTTACACTTTCTATTTGATTTTTACTATAAATCTTACTTGTTAATCTTTTCATAAACCCACCTAATCCTTTAATTTAGTTATCTTTTTAACCACAATAATATAAGATATATATATAATTATACATAAAACTAAAATTATTTTTCCAATTAATGTTGTAAACAATGGTACAAAATAAGTTCTATCAAGGATAAAAATAACTAAAAAGATAAATATAGGAATAAATACTAATATTTTAAATACTAATTCACTTACTGCAATAGCACTTGAAAGTTCATCTTTAAGTTTTTTTCTATCAAAGAAACTCTTTTCAATAGTAGTAAATATTTTTGAAATATTACCACCTGTTTTATTTAAAATAATTAAAGATGTAGACATGTAATAAGCTTCTTCAATATTTAATCTTTTAGCAAATCTATTAAAAACAACATCATAATCAAGACCATAATTTAAATCTACTTTAATCTTTTTAAATTCTTCTTTTATTCTTCCATCTGACTCTAGAATAACAAGTTCAATTGCTTGAACTATACTTCTTCCTGACTTAAAAGCATTACTCATAATAATAACAGCTTTTAATAAATCATTTTCTAATTTACGATATTTATTTTTCTTTTCAAAAATTAAAAATACATCATAGATAAAAAATCCTAAAACAAATGCCAAAGAAAGTTGTGGTAAATAAATATATTGTACTCTTATTACATCACTTATTATTGTTATAAAAACACATAAAAAACTTACGAAAAACTTTATTGATATAAAATTTATTGCTTCACTTTTAACAAAAGATGTCTTATCAACATATATTTCATATTTTTTACTATAATTAGTAAGTATTTTACTCTTTTTAAATATTTTTGATAAATGATTAATAATTTTATAATAAAAATTTAATAATTTATCAGTAAAAGAAGGTTGTTTAGTATTAATACCATTAATAGAAAATCTAGTTAATCTTTGTTCTTTTTCATATGCAATACTAACAGTTATAATATAAAAGAATAAACATATTCCAATTATTATTAGAATAACTTCAATTATTAAATTAACATATAATGGCATAATAACACCTCCTTTTTTATTTGTTTTCTATTTCATTAAAAATATCATCTACAAGATTTATTCCTTTACTTTTAATTATTTCATATACTTTTGGTATATATTTATAAAGGATAAAAGACCCATTTACTTCTTTATTAGCTGTTAAACCTTTTTGTTTAAAAGCAAATATTTCTTTTAATTTTATTTCATTATCTTTAAATCCTGTTACTTCACATATGCTAGTTACTTTTCTTTTACCATCAGATAATCTTTCAACATTAACAACTATATTAATGGCATTTAAAATATATTCACGAACTGCTAAAACAGGTATTTCTATTCCTCCCATTAAAACCATTGTTTCAAGCCTATTTAAAGCATCTCTTGGTCCATTAGCATGTAATGTTGACATACTACCATCATGTCCTGTATTCATTGCTTGTAACATATCAAAAGCTTCTTTTCCACGAACTTCTCCGACAATTATACGATCTGGTCTCATACGAAGAGCATTAATAACTAAATCTCTTATTGTAATTTCTTTTTCTTGTTCGTAATTTGTATTTCTTGTTTCAAGAGTAATAACATGTTCTTGTTTCAATTTAAGTTCAGCTGCATCTTCAATTGTAATAATTCTTTCATCATCATTAATAAATGAAGATAATACATTTAAAATAGTTGTTTTACCACTACCAGTACCACCACATACTAAAATATTTAATTTAGCTTTAACACAGGCATCTAAAAATCTAGCCATATAAGGAGTAAGTGTTCCATTTCTAATTAAATCTTCAATATTATTCAAATTTCTTTTAAATTTTCTTATTGTAATAATTGGTCCATTTAAACTAAGTGGTGGAATAACAGCATTAATTCTTGAACCATCTTTAAGTCTAGAATCCACCATTGGTGTAGATAAATCTATTGTTCTTCCTAAAGGTTGAATCATCCTTTGAATTGTTCTTAAAATATGTTCTTCATTAATAAATGATACAGTATCATCCTTTATTATTTTACCATCAAGCTCAATATATATTTCACTTGGACCATTAACCATAATTTCTGTTATATTAGGATCATCTAAAAGTTCTGTTAAAGGTCCATATCCATTTATTTCATTTTCAATTAAATTAAATATATGATTTCTTTCTAAAGAAGATAAATCATAACCTTCAAGCGTTTTATCTATTTCTTCATTTATATATGTATTTAAATTCTTATTATTAGGTATATTATTATCAATTGCACTTTGTACTATTTTATTTCTTAAAGTATCAAGAAGTGCTTTATCACTAAATACTTCATAATCTGGAATATCTATTAAATTATTATTTTCTTCTTTTAAATCAAATACTTCTTTTAGTGTCTTTTTCATTATTTCTTCTCCTTATCTTTAATTAAGGTTAAGGCAAGTTCAAGATACTTTTTATAATCTTTTTTATCTTTAAAAGAAAGATTAGGATTAAGTAAAAGTATTTCCCCTTCCATAATATATTTATCTATATTTTTTATATACATATTTTTAGAAATAGTAAAATCAATATTATTTTTAATAATAGTTCTAATATCATACTTAGAAAAATATGTTTTATCTTTAAAAATAGATTCATTTAAAACAGTATAAAAATTATTAAATCCAGCATCTTTTAAAATTGTTAAAAAACTCTTAGTATTTTTAAGATCAAAACTATCATTAGTAAATAAATATAAAATAATATCACTCATATCAAGAGTATAAATATTTATTTCATTTAAAATATGTGTTGTATCAATTAAAATAACATCATATTTATAAACAACATTATTTAAAATAATAGGAATATATTTACTATCCATTTTATTAGCAAATCTAGGGTCTTTAGGGGCACTTAAAATAGATATATATTCATTATGGTTATATATATAGTCATCAATATTTTTATATTTATTATTTGATAAATCTGTTATTAAATTAAATATAGTTTTATCATTTTTAGAGTTAAGATATGTTGCTACTGCTCCCCCATAAAGGTCAAAATCAATTACTAAAACTTTCTTTTTAAGGTTACTAAAAACACCTGCTAAATTTAATGTTGTAATAGTTTTCCCAACACCACCTTTAGTAGAAGTAACTGTTATTATTTTCCCCTTATTCCTTTCCATAAATTGTCCCCTCTTCTTTACTTTTTATTTGTGCATACTTTTATTTGATAAGTATTTTTATTTATTATTTTACCAAAATTACTTGGTACTTTTTTTGTTATACATATTTCATTAGAATTAATTACAACTTCATTAGAAGATATATCATTTTTATTAAGGAAAGAATCTAACTCTTCTTCTTTATAAGTGTTTTCTTTTAAATAATATATATAATCTTCTTCAATATGTTTAATCTTTAATTTTTCATTTAATACTTTTGATAAATCAAAAAGCATCCCTATTATTAAAAAGATAATAGGCAAAAGTAATATGAAAAACACAAGTGATTGTCCCTTATTATTCATATAGTATTACCCTTTTTGTTGATATATTATAATCATTTTTAAAAAATATATTAGAAAAAGGTGTGATAAATTTGACTTTAGAGGTTAACTCTACCGTAGCATAAGAGCCTGATTTTGATATAGAATATTTCGTATTATTATCTAAAATATTATTTATATCATTTTCTTTATTGTTTCTAATTAAATAAATTACATCATCTAATTTATTTTCAAGTTTATTTTCACTTACAAAAACATTTGAAAAATCAATTATAATACAAAGTATTAAAACTATAATTGGAAATATAAGAATAAACTCTACAAGAGCTTGACCTTTATTATTTATCAACACAAACCCCTTCACCTGGTTTTTCTCCTTTTTTATATGTTTGCCCCACTATTTCACACGATGACTTTGTCATTGAATCTTTTAAATAGCCTCCAAGTAAACTAACTAAAGATATAGCAAGTACACTTATAAGTGCTATTATAAGAACATATTCAACTAGTGCTTGACCTTTGTTATTATTTTTCATGACAATCAACCTCATTTCTCAACCCTATTTTCTATATTAATTTTATTATTTTTTTAATACATTGTCAAGCAATCAAACATAATAAAAAGGATAATTTACTATTTACTATTTTTAATTATCCTTTTATTAACTATTTTTCTTTTCCTGTATTATATTCTTCTTTTGTTATGCCATATAATACTAAATCTTGTATACCACCATAATAATAAAAGATTCCATCTTTTCTTACTCCTTCATATTTAAGACCTATATGTTCCATTACTTTTAATGTTCCAGGATTAGATTTAGCACCACTTGATTCTATTCTATTAATATTTAATTTATTAAAAGCAAATTCTAAAACGCATTTAGAAGCCTCAGTAACATATCCTTTGTTCCAAGAATCTTCTCTTATAAAATAATCTATTCCATAACTTCTTGCTTTTTCATCATGAACATTTAAATAAATACATCCAAGAAGTTTATTTGTATCTTTTTCTACGATACTCCATCTGTAAAAATCTAAATTATCATACTTACTAAAATCAAAATAATTTCTATTATCATTCAAAGAAGTTCCAACCTTATGAATACCTAAATACCTTCTTAAATTAGGGTTAAGTTCAATATAAAATAGTTCATCTATATCTTCTTTTATTGTTTTTCGAAGTATTAATCTTTCTGTTTCTAAAGTTACACTTCCTAAATGATTTATTTTTTCATAATCCTTTTTTACAAGATTAATCTTTTCATTTTCTATCTCATAATAATCTCCGATAAACATTTCTTTATTATTTTCAATTCTTATAAATGAAGAATTTGGTAATGCTACTAGTTTTGTTATTTTACTTATTTTAAATATTTCTTTTAAATAATCAATATTTAAAAAATCTAAATGTGGATAAATACTTATATTAGTAAATCCTAATCCTTCATAGTCTTTAATATCATTATAATCTTGATAAATTACTCTTTTGGTTTGATTAAGACTACCTGCAGATACTCCAATAATAAAGGATTTTTCTTTTATTAAAGGCTTTAATTCATATTCATCTAAACTATTATTTTGTAAATATGTATCTCCTCCCATAAGATAAATAATATTGGCTTTTTTTATAAAATCTTTAGCTTCTTCTTTAGTTACATTATTATCTATTAAATAATTTTCTGTAAAAGTTATATTTATCTTGGAAAAAAACTCTAATGTTTTATTTTTATACATTATATTTTGTTCGTGATTATCAAATGTTGATGCGATAAATGTTATTATTTGATTTTCTTTTATATCTTGTTTTAAATACTTACTTTGTAC
The DNA here is from genome assembly GCA_900552235.1 of uncultured Mycoplasmatota bacterium. Lineage (GTDB taxonomy): Bacteria > Bacillota_I > Bacilli_A > RF39 > UBA660 > CAG-611. The sequence continues at coordinate 18,161 of URYZ01000010.1, forward strand.
ATCATAAAAACCTTTTTCTTTATCTATCCCACTAAATAAATAATTAATTTTCATAATATTCCTCCAACAACAAATTAGTTATTTCTTTTACAGTTAAATTACTTGTATCAATTATGTCTTTTTTATCAAAATTATAATTTTTAAATTGATTCAATAAAACAAGACATCTTTCTTTCATTCGGCAATCTTCTTCTCTTTCTTTATCTCTTTCTAACAAAATATTTTCATCAGTCAATAATACTTTAAATACTATTTTATAATTTTTAAATTTTTCTTTTAAGAGTTTTAAGTTTTCAGCACTTATAATATAATTAAAAACTACATCATAGCCTTTTTCTAAATATGAATTTATCAAATAAATACAATTTTCCCAAAAAAGTTCAATCGGAGCATTTTCTTTCCATGGACTTATTCTTCCTCCGACAAAAAAATTATATACAGTATCTCCTTCGATTAAAACTGATTTTGAAAGTGATGATGCAAGTTTATTACTAATAGTTGTTTTTCCTACTCCAGCAGGTCCTGTTATTATAAATAATTTATTCATAATATGCCTCCTTATTTATGAGCTTTTTTTATTTATTTTTTTAATCCCATTTAAAAAGTAGCATATTATTATATATCTGTCAACCATTTTTGTTGACATTTATTAACTATTTTTCTTTTCTTAATATTTCCATAAAATATTCATCATACCATTTACCATTTAAATAATAATCTTCTGTTCTTTTTCCAAAGACTTTGAATCCAATCTTTTCATATGATTTTATAGCTCTTTTATTAAAAGAAAATACCTTTAACATAATATTTTTTAAATTTAAATAATTAAATCCATACTCAACAAGTAAACTTAATGCTTCAGTACCATAACCTTTTGATCTATTCTCTTCTTCTCCTATAAATAATCCTACTTCTCCTTTTTGATGTAAATGATTAATATCAACAAAACCACAATTACCAATAAGTTTATCTGTTTCTTTTAATACAATAGCAAATTGTTGTTCTTTTTTGTCCATATTATTAATAAGCCACGCTCTTTCACTTTCAAAAGTAGTTACTTTTGAAGAACTTCCAAGTCCATCAGTTGTACTAAAGTCATTCATCCATTTAACGTATTTTTCAATATCTTCTAAATTCATTGGTGATAAATAAACTTTTTCTCCTTCAATTTTTTTAAAATATTTCATAATCTTTCCTCCTTATTTTTATATAATAAAAGCACGAAATCTCCCTTATTATATAGGTGACTCCGTGCATAAAGCTCGTGTAGGTTTTACCCCGAGATAGCTAACTATTAGTTTATATCTCCTCACTTGTTTTTAATTATACTATTAAAATTTATTTTGTCAAATATTTTAAACCTTATTTTTATTATATAATTTTATATTTTTACTCTCATAATTGTTTTAAATTCAGTAAATCCTTCACTTTTATATAATTTAATTGCACTAGTATTATTATTACATACTTTAAGTTCAACTATTTTTACATTGTTTTCATAAGCCCAAACTTTGAAGTTATTTATCAAAGCTTTTCCTAATCCTTTATTTCTATATAAATTTTCTATATATAAAGCATCAATAATAGCAATTTTTTCTTTATCAACATTATTTTCACAAACATATCCATAAAGATATCCAATAATGTTATTATTATTTTTTACTGCTAAAAGGCATTTATTTTTATCAGTATAAATATTCTCATAAAATGAACTAACTATAAAATTTTCATTTATGTTATCATCATACTTTCTTTCATCATTAATTAAATCAGTTAATAATTTATTTAACATGTTGGCATCTTCTGTTGTACACACTTTTATTATTTCATTAGTAAAATATTTCTTAAATAAATAACCATGTGATTCTAAAAATAAATCTTTATTAATTAAAGATAATATTTCTTGTTCACTCATCCATTTAACTTCCTCTACTTCTTCCTTTTGTAAAGTTAGAGTATTTATAACAATATCTTTTTCTAATAAATATACATTAATAAGACAAGGCCTTGAAGGATGTTTAGTTAAATCTAATTTTTTTATTTCTTCTTTTTTAATATCAAGTCCTAACTCTTCTTTAACTTCTCTTATTATTGTAGTTAAACCATCCTCATTATGAATAACGTGTCCACCAGTTGAAGTATACTTATTTTTTCTATCTTTACTTGCTTTTTGAATTAAAAACATGTTATTACTATTTCTTATAAATATTACACTTAGCATAATATTTCCTTCATCAAACTTTTCTCCTCTTTTTATAGTTTTTTCTATTTTCTTTCCGTTATCATCATATAAATCTAACAATTCCATAAAGTCCTCCTTATAAATTTTCTAAATATTCAGCCATTTTATTATATATAGTTAAAGTTTTTTCAAAATGTCTATAATTCTCTTCTTCTTTTTTCATTGATTTTGGTAAAGTATCTTCTTTAAATATAACTATTTTATCAAATGTTGTTCCACTTCCATATGGTTTATCACTTATAGTGGCTTCCTCTTCATTTATGAATTGCTTTATTTTACCATCTTTTGAAGCATAAGTTAAACATTCTTTTAATATAATTTTTCTATTTGTTTTATCTTTCATCATCTTTATTATATCACTTGAAGTAAGAGTTTCATTAATATATCTTAAAAATGGACCTGGAAAACCATTTAATTCTTCTATATAATAGCCAACATCTGATTTTATTACATCTTTATTAAGTTTTTTAGAAGCATATAAAGCTGAGTATTTTGACACTTCACATACATCCATACTTTGAATTTCAAATGTATCCATCTTTTCATGTAGTAATTCTATATTATAAGCTTTAAATATTTCTTTTGCTATTCTTAATTTTCCAAGATTTCCTGTTACCATTGTTACTTGTTTCATAAAAAATTCCTTTCTAATTATATATTATAAGTTCATGTTGTGCTCTTGAACATGCCACATAATATAAATATTTTTCATTTTCTTTATAAATGTTATTAATTTTATTATAAACAATAACACTGTCAAACTCTAGACCCTTAGCCATATAAGATGGTACTACGATTAAATCTTTTCTAAATATTTCTTCATTTATTGTTATTTTTCCTATGTTAATATCATCTTTTAATAAATTATATATTTCGTTTGCTTCTTCATCATCTTTTGTAATAATAGCTACACTTTTATATTCTTTTTTTAAATAATTAATATCATTTAATAATTGCTTTTTTAAATTAGTTTCTTTTCTAAATAAAACAGGTTTATTATTATCTTTTCTAATAGCACTTACAAATGTTAAATTAAGAATTTTATTTGTATATTCAATTATTTCTTTACTAGAACGATATGTTTTTGTTAATTCTAAATATTTTGTTTTATCAAGTACTTCTTTTATCTGTTCTAAACTTTCATATTTATAATAAGGATTAATTGTTTGGTTAACATCTCCCAGTATTGAAAAACTACTTTTTTTAAATATTTTACTAAGTATTTTATATTGTAAAAGCGTATAATCTTGGGCTTCATCTACAACAATTTCTTTTATCATATTATTATAATTAAATCCTTCAAGAAGCCCTTTTATGTAAGAAAAGATAATTGCATCTTCATAATTTATCTTATTTTTATTAACAAATTTTCTTATTTCATTATCACTTAATTTAATTTTACAAAATTTACTTTTATAAAAATTATAATATATTTTTTTATAATTTTTTTCTATATTCATCGATTCAAGTATCTTTTTATTTATACTTCTTGCTAAGGTAAGTTTCCCATTTGTATAGTTTTCACTTAATTTTTTACTTATTTCCGTTATTCTTGTAAATAAAGGGAATCTATCATATCTTTTAAATAATTCTTTTAATTGTTCTTTTGTTACTTCATTAAATATATCTATTTCAATATTCTTAGTAAACTTAATATTTTTTATTAAATATAAAACATAATCTTCAATATCTTTTATTATTTCATCACTTTGTTTATATTTAACTAAATCAATATTTTTTTCTTTGTAAGTATAATATCTTGCAATAAATTCTGTAAATGTTTCAATACTTTTATATTCTTTTATACACGACTCTAAAAAGTTAGCATAAGTTGTTTCACTAGGGTTATCTTCTCCAAGTTCTGGTAAAACGTTAGATATATATTCACTAAAAACATTATTAGGAGAAAAAATAAGAACGTTTTTAGATGATAGATTTTCTATTTTATATAAAAGAAAAGCAATTCTATGAAGAGCAACACTTGTTTTACCACTACCCGCGATACCCTGAACAATTAATGATTTATCTTCAACATTTCTTATTATTTTATTTTGTTCCTGTTGAATTGTATTAACAATATTTTTCATTTTTTCACTACCATCATTAGATAAAACTTCTTGTAATAATGAATCATCTATATTAATGCTGTTATCAAAAATATGCTTTATTTTACCATCTTCTATTTTGTATTGCCTTTTTCTTTTTAAATTCCCTTTTATTATTTTTTCGGGTGCTTTATAAGAACACTCGCCTACTTCATAATCGTAAAATAAACTTGATATTGGGGCACGCCAATCATATATAAGATAGTTTTTATTTTTATCTTCAAGATGAGTTATTCCTAAATATATATTTTTAGAAGGTTCATTTTCTTCTTCAAATATTATTGAACCAAAGTAAGGACTATTTTGTATTTTAAATAGTCTTTGAAAATACTTTCCTTTTTGCATCATTAAATATACTTCTAAATCATTATCACTCATTAAACTTTTTAATTCTGTAGGATCTAAACTTGCTTTATTATCCCAAATATATTTTTTAAATTCTTGCGACTTTTCTTCTTTTTCATATAGTTCTTGTCCTAATTCTGATAAATAATCTTTTATAACATTTATACAATTATCTAAGTATTTCTTTTCTTTTTTTATTTCTTCTTTACTTATATTCATAACCTTACCTCCTTAACTTCCTACCCCTGAATATTTTTTTACTCCTTTATAAAAAATAATGATACATGGTATTAAATATATTATTGTAATAAGTGGTGATATTACATACAAATTAGATGATTTCTTACCTAAAATATATAAAAGTGGATAATAATTAACAAATCCATATGGAATTATAAAAGTAAAGATAACAACAATTCCTTTTCTAAAAATACCAATTGGGTACTGAGCCATATGTTTACCACCATCTGTAAAAACATTTCTTACTTCAAGTCCTTTTATTGTAACAAAGCAATATGCTGCCGCGAGGATAAATAATCCTAAAAATATTAAAATAGAACTTAATAACATAAATATTAAAGTAATTATTTTATATAAATTCCAATTAACATCAATGTTAGAAATAGCAATTATTAAAATAATAATTGACTGGAGAAATCTTGACAATTTAGTTAAACTTATTTCTTCTGCAAAAACCTGAAGCATTATATTTCTTGGTCTTAGTAAAAGTTTATCAAAATCTCCTTTTATTATTAAATTATCAAACTGATCCATTCCTCTAAAAAATGATTCGCAAAAGGAAAAACCAAACTGAATAATAGCAAATGTTAAAAGAACTTCATATAAAGTAAAACCTTTTATGTTAGAAATTTTATCAAATAAACAAAGAATAGTAAAATAATAACCAAAAAAGACAAAGAATTGTGATATAAAAGACATTATAAAAGATGATTTATATTGTAGTTCTCTTTTAACATGCATTTTAAAATATTTAAAGTATAGACTCATAATTAACCTCCTTGTATAACAGCTTTCTTTAAAGCTTTCTTTGTAATTAATCTTCCTATAACTACAAGAATAATTATCCATATTATTTGAATTATTATACCTTTAATTCCAGATGTTAAACTTATATTTCCTACATATAATCTAAAAGGAAAATCACTTACATATCTGTATGGTAAAAAGTTACTTATTTTTTGTAGTAATGTCGGAAAAAATGGTATAGGTAAAACTAATCCTGATAATATATCTGAAGATACCATAAGTATATTAACTATTCCTTTTTCATCCAAAGTTATTAAACAAATGACATGATATAAAAGAATTAAAACAACAGTTAAAATAATAGCTAAGAAAAAAGAAACGCTAAAAATAAGTAATCTTGGTAAAGTAATAGATAAATCTAAATTAAAAGGCGCAGGTAATAAAACTGCAATTAAAATTACTGGAAAAAATCTAAGTAATGAACTTGATAATTTTTCTCCAATTATTTTACTAAACCACATAAAATATAAATCTTGGGGTCTACATAATTCATAAGATAGATTACCTGTTTTTATCAAATTTAATATGTCTTTATCTTTATACCACAAGTATATTAAAGAAAAGAATGCCTGATTAAGCCATAAAAAACTTACAAGTTCATCAAGTGGCATCGGAAGATTACCACTGTTAGATTCATAACATGCAATATAAACTGAAATATAAATAAAGCCAAAAAATAATTGAGTAAATATTCCTGCTAAAGCAGCACTTCTATACTGTAGACCTGTTATAAATTTTAATTTAAAGTACGAAAGATATGATTTCATATTTTAAAATCCTCATATAACTTTATAATTACATTATCAATATTACCACTGTCGATATCAATATCTATTATAGATATTTTATTTGTTAAATAATTAATAAACTTACTTATTTCTATTTTTCTTATGTCAATTGTAAATTCTATTTTTCCATCTTTTATTTTTTCTTCAATAATATATTCTTCATTTAATAAGATTTTATCATTTGTTGTAACTGTTATCTTTCTTAAATAATCATAATTTTTTCTAAGATTAGAAAGGGTCCCATCATACAATTTTTTACCTTTACCAATTAAAATTATTCTTTTAGCAAGAGAAGTTATATCACTCATATCATGTGTTGTTAAAATAATAGTTACTTTTTGTTCTTTATTAATTTTTTTAATAAAATCTCTTACAATTTTTTTAGAAACAGCATCAAGTCCAATTGTCGGTTCATCTAAAAAAAGTATTTTAGGTTTATGCAAAAGAGCCGCTGCTATTTCAAGCCTCATCCTCGATCCTAAGCTGAGTTGTCTTACAGGAATATTAATGATATCTTTTAAATTTAATGTTTTTATCAATTCATTTAATGTTTCATTAAAACTTTGATCATCAATTTTATAAATATCTTTTAAAAGTTTAAATGAATCAATCGCAGGAACATCCCACCATAATTGACTTCTTTGTCCAAAGACAACTCCAATTTGGGAAACATATTTTTTTCTATCCAAATAAGGAACCATATTATCAATAACAACTGTACCACTATCCGGATATAAAATACCTGAAAGAATTTTTATTGTTGTTGATTTACCAGCACCATTTGGACCAATATATCCCACTATTTCACCCTTCTTAATAGAAAAAGAAATATCATCAATTGCTTTTATGTATTTATATTTTCTATTAAAAAAGTCTTTTAAAGTAGCAAACTTTGTATTACTTTTTTCACTAACTTTAAAAGTTTTACTTATGTGTTTTACCATGATGAATGACATTTTATCAACTCCTTTCATTACAAAGAATCAACAAAAAGTATTCTAAAGTAAATTATATAACGCAAAAAACCACATATTTAATATGTAGTACCTATGTTGTAATAATACTAAATTGTAGATTCTTTGCAAAACGTCTATTTAAAGATACAATAAAAAAATTAATATGTCAATATAAATTTTTAAAATTATTAAAAGGATAAAGAAAACTTTATCCTTTTAAGTATTTATCCAGTTTTTTTATTT
>URYZ01000011.1 GCA_900552235.1 uncultured Mycoplasmatota bacterium
TACCGATGGCAACCAATGCCCCGATGACCACTATCCACAAGGGAAGAGACGAGGGAAGGTTAAATGCCAGCAATACTCCCGTGATGATGGCTGACCCGTCCCATATCGTGGGACGTTGTTTCATGAGGTATTTTTGAATAACGTATTCGAATACAAGGCAGGCAGCTACCGAGGTGAGGGTTACCAGAATGGCGCCTAACCCGAAAAATACGATAGAAAAGATAAACGTCGGTACTAACGCGATAAGCACGCCGTACATATTTTTTTCTATCGAATCCCCGCCGTGAACGTGGGGGGAGGGGGATATGGTGAAATTACTCATATTTTTTTATTTAGTGATTAGTGGTTTCCGATTCTGTGATTTCCACCCACGAGTCAACGCTTGTTAATCATTAAATCATTTAATCGGCAATCTCTGAATCGATTCATTCTAAATTAATTTTTTATTTTTTTCTCTTTCATCTTCTAATCTTATATTCATATTTTTCTTTTTGTTATTATCTAACAATTCTCCTTTCATTTGTAGTTTATATATAAATCTTATACTATTAATTTATCATTGTCAATAGTTAAATAATGATTTTTTTCATATTTAGCTTTTGTTGCTAATCCTCCTCTTATATGCCTTTCAGCTTTATTTTCATCAAGAATTTTTCTTACTTCTTTGGCTAATATTGGATTTATCTTTTCTAATCTTTCAGTAACATCTTTGTGTACAGTACTTTTACTTATTCCAAATTTTTTTGCTGTTCCTCTAACTGTATCTTTCGAATCTATTATATATTGTGCTAATTTTCTTGCACGTTCATCTATCATAACATTTTTCACCTGTACAACCCCCAATAAGAATACTTTTTGTTTAATTGTATTCTTATCTTAAGATTTTAGAACAGAAAAAGTACTTACAAATGTAAGTACTTTTTCATTAATTTTTAGTTTTTAATCTTAAATATCCTAATTCTTCCCATTCGTTATATGCTAAGTTTAATCTTAACAATACCTTTGGTTTTGCACCTGCCCTGTTTTTATCAACAACACAAGCATAGTATCTAACATCTGGATCATCAAATTTTAATCCACCTTCTGCTTCATGATTATATATATCATCACATTTATATGTAAATTCAGCTTCTTCTGATAATACTAAAAATCCATGTGCAAATCCTTTTGGTATCATAAACATTTTTTTATTTTCTTTCATACTATTTTCATCTACTTTATTTATTATTTTATTAATAAATCAACTTCACTAGGTAACATTGCATTAAAATTATTGTTACTATTTCCTTCCTTTTGAACTATTCGAAATTTTCGAATAGTTGATTCTTCCTTCATTTCATTATCATTATATATTTTTTTAAAATGTACAATCTTATTATACTATACTTTTTATTATTTCGTAAATTAATTATTATTTTAGTTTTTTAACTTTTTCTTTTCTTTTTCTAGTTCTTTTAAACTCTTTTTAGGAGTTGGCATATCTTCCGGCATTACTCCTCCGATATCCGCAATTGCTTTTCTTACTTTTTTACCAACCTCATAATGTATATTATCTGCTTCTTCTTCTTTTGTTACATTATCCCTTAAAAGTTTTTGTTTTGTTTGATTTATTCTAAATAAATTATCAACCAATTCATCTTCATTCATATTATCTAAAATATCTTCCCTATAACGTAATTTTTTTTCTTTTAAAAATATCATCTGCCGTTTCACCATTATACAAGCCTCTATAACCAGCATTATGAAATTCTCCCGTGTTTTTAACTCCTGATAAAACAGCAACTTTTTGAAGATTATAATTACCATGCTTAATTAATCTTCTTTGATAAAATCTTTTTCATCATCTGATAAAGTATCATATTCTTGTTCGGTTATTTCTTGTTTTCTTGTTTGAATTGCAAAATAAGTTTGTCCTAAAGCAACAACTTCTTTACTTGGATCTGCATTTTGTACAATCAAATAACATATATATCGTGACAACTTATAATCTTTAATAATTTCTTCTTTGCCTTTACCCGTTTTAATTGACTTGTTGACTTCAACAACCTAAACATCTTTACATGAAATACTATTTTCTGCTGAAATTACTGCTTTATCTATTACTTTTTTAAAATTCCTCCAATCTTTGTATTCTAATACTTTTGATAGTTCTCTAGCATACCAAAATTCATTACCAAATTCATCTATGTGCTTTATATTTTCAAAAACACTGTTAGTATATTCATTACCAATTTTCTTCATTTTAACCTCCTGATTTTAAAATTATTTTTGTACTGCTTAACTTCATACTACCATAAGAAAATTCTTGTGTCAACATTTTTTCATACATTTGTTTGATATGCTTTTAAAAGGCTTAAAACAGGAAGACAATACTAATTTTATTAGCGTTATTTAAAATATTTAATTTTATAAAAATAAAAAAAGATAGAAAATCTATCTTAAATTTCAATCTGGTGGGGCGTTAGGGATTCGAACCCTAGACCCACTGATTAAGAGTCAGTTGCTCTACCAACTGAGCTAACGCCCCATTAACAATTTGTTATAAAATTTATAACAAATTGATTATATCACAATAAATTGTCTTTTTTCAAGTATAATTCATCAATTATTCACATAATGCGTATACATTTCTGTATCCATAGTTATTTTTTCAAAAGTATATCCATTATCTTTTCCATATTTTATTATATCTTTAACAGCATCAACAGTACTTCCATATATGTCATGCATTAAAACAATATTAGCACGTTTTTTAGATAAATTATTTGTAACATTTTGGTAAGTACTTTTTTTACTTCTTCCACTTCCTGCATCTCCTGATGATACATTCCAATCAAAATAATGATACCCTTTTTCAATAGCCATATTAGAAAGAGTACACATAATACCAGGATTAAAACTACTTACAGTATTACTACTTCCTCCTGGAAATCTTATAATTGTAGGACTTTCTCCTGTTACCCTAGCTACTTTCTCCTTGATTTTTTCTATATCTTTAAAAAAGTTTGTGGTTGATGAATAAACATATTTATAATTATGACTTGCTGTATGAAGTCCAATTGTATGTCCCTCATCATACATTCTTTTAATTAGATAATCTGTATTTATCTTATCTGTTAAAAAGAAAGTTGCCTTTACATTTTCTTCTTTTAAAATATCTAAAAGCCTAGCAGTTGTATCAACACTTGGACCATCATCGAAAGTTAAATAAATAACTCCCGGAGTACCTGTTGTTACACTTGAAAAACATTTTTTAGGTGTATAAACAGTTACTTTTCTTACCTCTTTAGTTTCATTGCCACTTTTATCTTTTACTTTATATATAACTTCATAAGTTCCTTCTTTATAAATATTTATATTATTAGTTACTTCAACCTTTGAAGTTAAATTACTATCACAATTATCTGTAACTGTATACCCTTGTTCATTATATTTATTATTAATCTTTAAATTAACTGAAGACCCTTTAAGTTTAATAATTGGACTTTCTTTATCAACATTAGTAAATATTCTTTCTTTAGTTATAACATTATTACTAGAATCTTTTACTTTATATATTATTTTATCATCTGTTATTTCTTTTTCTACTTTAGATGTTAAATCACCATCATAATTATCAATCGCTGCATACCCTTCTTCTTTATAAGATTTTGAACAGTTATCAATTTTTGTTTTTCCCATAAGTTCTAGATTTGGTGAAGTTGTATCTACAATATTTACTATTCTTATTTTTTCTTTTATTTCTTTATGATCCTTATATTTATAAAAAACATAATATGTTCCTATTTTAGATGTATCAACATTGTTTGAAACTTCTAAAACTTTTCTATTAGTCAAATAACCCTGTTCATTATATTTACTATTTACTTCAAGGGTTAACTCTTTATCTCCTTTTAATTTAAAAAAAGGAACAAGTAAATACATCAGTAAAAACACTATAAAAATTATTCCTATTACTCCTAAAATAATAATTTTCTTCATATCTTTACTTCTTTTTTCCATATTTACTTTATTCCTTTCTAAAATCTAACTAACGGCCTCCGCCGCCTCCACCACCAAATGATGAAAATCCTCCTCCACCTGCTGAGAATCCGCCACCTCCGGCATTGTAATTATTCGCAGCACTTCTTGCACTAGAAGCAGCATTAACAACATTATTAGATAAATTATTTAAAATAATTACATCCATTATATCTAAATTAGAATTTCCATCATTATACGTTACAACTTCAGGGTAATAGTCTTTAAATTGACTAGCAACTTCTTTAGCTATACCAAATATTTGAGCATATATCAAATATTCTTTCCAAAGTTTAACTTCAATTACTTGTCTTTCTTTTATTCTTGAAAATTCATTTAGGAATTTCTTTAATCCTGCAAGACGTATTGCTTCATCTTTTAAAGCATCTTTTATTAAATATTTACTACCTTTTTTCTCTACTAAACCTCTATTAATATAATTAGTTCTACCTAATTTTTCAGCATCTTTTATCCAATTGAATAACTTATTATAATTCTTTCTACTCCACTTTTCTAATTCTTTTTTCTCTAATATATAGTCTTTACTAGCAGAAGTTAAATATTCATATAATTTTTCTTCTACATTATTAGAAAAAGTTAAACCTTGTTTTAAATAAATATCTTTACTCTTACCATTTTTACTATCTTTCATTTCTATTTTATCTTCAAGTAACCATTTAAGTAAAATAGCTCCGAAAAAATCAGTATCTTTTTTATTTAATCTATATACACAAGATAAGAAATAAGCATTAAATTCATTTTTATCACATGGAATATCTCTAAAATTATTTATTTCTTTAATTTTTATTTTTCGACCTAAACTTTCGAATTTATATTCATTAGCACTTGCTATAGCAATAGCTACTATTGCAAAAATAAATATTAAAGTTCCTAAAGTTATAATAATACCAAGGATATCTTCTTTTTCACTATAATCATAATCAAAAGTTCCATCTTCGGCTTTATTATAAACTTCATCAAAATCATCAAAAATATCATATCTATTATTTTCATCTACATTAAACATTCCAAGAGGAAATTTAACTAATAAAACAGCATAATCACCCTCTTCAAGTAAAGTATTTTCTTCATTAGACATATAAATTTTACCATTATTTACATAAGCATATCCTTTATAACCATAACCCCATACATCAATATTTTTATTAAAAGCATTTGGTCCAGTTAATACTAAACTAAAGTTTTTAGGAGGAGGTGTCATATTCATGTTTATAACTTGATAATAAATAACTAAAGCATCATTAGTTTTGAAAACAAAGTTACTAATATCATATGTAAGCTTAAAAACATGTCTTCCCATGCTTCCTTTACCAAAACATAACTCTATTCCTTCATCAGTATAATTAATTCCATTTTTATTCTTTTTATCATTTAAACTAGCATGAATATTCCAATTATCTAAATATGTAAACAAAGTATCATTTTCATATACTTTAAAATTAGTAACTTCCATATTACCCAAATTATACATACCCTTATAAAATTCAGTACCCATATTAGCTTTAACATCCCATATTTCTTCAACATGAGCATTACCAGAATTATCTAACGTTATATTAACATCTATTCTGTTAATCACATCATCTTTAGCAAATACTAATGTAATACTAGCTAAAAATGTTAGCAAAAAAACTACAAAGTATTTAATTCTTTTCATAAACTCTCCCTATTAAAAAAGCTTACCAAAGTAAGCTTTATATTAAAATTTTACTTCTGGTGTTTTCTTATCTTCTTCAGAAGTTTCAAAGAATGTTGCTTTTTTAAATTTAAATATACTTGCAACTATATTAGAAGGTACCATTTCAACTTTATTATTATAAGTTAAAACTGTATCATTATAAAATTGTCTAGCATAAGAAATTTTATCTTCAGTATCTTTTAAATCATTTTGTAATGACATAAAGTTTTCATTAGCTTTTAATTCAGGGTAACTTTCACTTAAAGCAAATAATTTATTAAGAGCTTTAGTTACTTCCCCACTTGCTTTCATTTCTTCTTCAGGAGTTGATGCCGCTACATAAGTATTTCTAGCAGCAATTACTTCTTTTAAAGTATTATTTTCATGTTTAGCATATCCTTTTACAGTTTCTACTAAATTTGGTATTAAATCTGCCCTTCTTTTTAATTGAACTTCAATTTGTGACCATTGATCATCTTTCTTATTTCTTAATGAAATAAGTGAATTGTAAGTTCCTATTACAAATAAAATTAGAATAACAACTATTCCTATAATAATCCACATATTATACACTTTCCTTTCTTATAGTTTAATTATATTAAAAATTTTAAAAAATTACAATTAAATTACATAAAATTACTAAATATTTACATAATAAAAAACTAGAAAGGAAAATATTATGAATATAGATATAAGAGAAAATGTAATTAATAATTTAAAAAATGAAAGTATCTCTTCTTTAATAGATACAATTAATAATGCTGTACTTACTAAAAAAGATGATCTTATTTTACCGGGACTTGGGGTTACTTTAGAACTTTTTTGGGAAAGTTTAAATAAAGAAGAAAAAGAAAAAATAGCAAGTATAATACTAGAAAAAATAAATAAGTAAAAAAATGTATGGAATTCATACATTTTTTAATTTAAATTCCTTAATTCATCTAAAACAAATTTACCATCTTTTCTTATTAATCTATGATCAAAGTAAATACATCCACCACCATAATCTTCTCTTTGAATTAAAACAAGATCCCAATGAACACTAGATTTATTACCATTATCACAATCTTTATAACAACATCCTGGTGTAAAATGTAAACTTCCCATTATTTTTTCATCATATAAAATATCTCCCATAGGTTCAGTTATTTCTTTATTAAACCCTAAAGAAAACTCACCAACATATCTTGCGCCTTCATCGGTATTAAAAATTTCTTCTAATTTTTTCTTATAAGATTTTTCTATATTATCACATGTAGCAGAAATTATTTTACCATCTTTAAATGTTAATTTTACACCTTCAAAAACATATCCTTGATATGGGCTTGGTGTATTATATTTAATATAACCATTAACACTTGTTTTAACCGGAGCTGTATAAAGTTCTCCATCTGGTATATTCATTGTACCAACACATGGTATTGCAGGAAGATTTTTAATAGAAAATCTTAAATCTGTCTCAGGACCAGTTATTCTTACTTCATCTGTTTTTTCCATAAGATCTTTTAAAGGTTTTATATCATCACTCATTTTTTTATAATCATAACACATTGCATTAAAAGCAAAATCATAAAATTCATTATAACTCATCTTAGCTTTATAACTATCTATATTTGTAGGATAGTTTAATAAAACCCATTTTCTTTCATTAATTCTTATGTCATTTACATCTTGAAGTTTAGTTCCTATTTTCTTTGTAACTTCACTTGGAATGTTTTTAACATCATAATCATTATTATTACATCTAATCTTTATAAAACAATCAAAATGTTCAACATCAAACTTTCTTAAATCATATAGAAAGTCTATTTTTTCATCTTTTGTATTTTCTTCAATTAAAGAAGATGTTTCACTATCATTATATCTTACATAAACATTTGCTTTTTTCTTTACTATTTCTTTAACAAGTTCTTTTACTAAATTTTTAGCAACAATACCTGTTTCAATTAAAACAAATTCATTTTCTTTTACATCAAGCGAATAATTAATTATTGTACTAGCTAATTTTTTTTCATTCATAATATTCCTCTTTCTTTAACATTTAATAAATTTTTACATAAAATACTCTTAGAAAGGAGTACTTTTTATGTATTATACCTACACTAATAGTGTACCATATTATAACAATATAATTCCATATAGATCTAGACAATTTGGAAGCTTTCTTGTACCTTTTGGCTTAGGACTTGTAACTGGACCATTAGTATTTAATCCTAGACCTAGACCAAATTATTATTAC
This sequence comes from uncultured Mycoplasmatota bacterium, assembly GCA_900552235.1. Taxonomy (GTDB): domain Bacteria; phylum Bacillota_I; class Bacilli_A; order RF39; family UBA660; genus CAG-611. The sequence continues at coordinate 7,959 of URYZ01000011.1, forward strand.
CCAAGACCTAGACCAATGTACTATCCAAATTATCCTTATTATTAAAAAAGAAGTTATCTCACTTCTTTTTTTATTAATTTAGCATGTAACACTACCCTTGTCCCTTTTGTATCAAAACAAGATGAAAGTGTTAAAACTTTATCATTAACAGATACATTTAAACCATACTTAAATTGTGACCTTCTAAGCATCTCATTAAGCCAAGTTTGATATTCACTATCATTTTCAAATTTAGTTTGTAAATAATAATCTTCAGCTTTTATTTTATACGTTGAAAAAACTTGCCACATTGTATTTTCTGTTGGTGTTGAAAGTTTAATTATATGATTATCCTTATTATTAAACCAACTTTGTTTTACAACATTTCTAAGCGTTCCAAACATACTCATATCCACCCTTGAATGACCATATATAATTGTATTTTTATCAAAATTTACTGGATTATTCCTATAATCCATAAAAATCCACCCAGCATCATTCCATGTTTCATCAAAAGCATGATTTAAATAATAATCATTATTAGAACATTTAACAACAGGATAATTAATGTTAGTATTATCAACTTTAATCCATCCAACTGTATCAGGATTTTTCTTTTTAAGTTCATCAAAATTAACACTAATTAAAGGCGTCTTTATAAAATCCCAATATGGATTTTCCTTAGCAATTTCATCTTGTTTAATTATTTCAATATTTTTATTATCTGTTTCATCTACTTCTTTAATATCTGTTATTTGCTTTATTTGTTCTTCTTGTTTCTTTATATTTTTATTGTCTTTATCCCAATTAATTATTTTATAAACAGAAAAACCTAAAGCACAAACCAAAATTAATATAATTATAATATATACTATATTAGTAATTTTCTTCTTTCTTTTTTTATCTTCTTTAACAGTTTTTTTCTTTTTTCTTTCATCATCTTTAAAAGTTTCTTTTTCTTTTTTATTCTTCTTCATAATTTTTCTCCTTTAAATAATCTTTTAAATTTTTAGCAATATCTTCCGGAATAATTTTTTTAAGTTCATCAACACTTGCTTCTTCTATTTTCTTTAATGAACCATACTTTTTAAGTAAAGCAGTTCTTCTTTTATCTCCTAAACCACTTACATTTGATAAAACACTTTCTAAACTACCTTTACTTTTTAAATCTCTATGAAAACTAATTGCAAAACGGTGAACTTCATCTTGCATTTTAGTTAAATATAAGAATAAATGATTATCCTGTTTTATACTTATTTCATTTAAATTACTATCTACGATAATATTAGTTCTATGTTTATCATCTTTTTTTAAACCAATTACTTTAATTGAAAGTCCTAAACTATCTAAAACATCAACTACTGTTTTTACCTGTAATTCTCCTCCATCAATTATTATAAGATCAGGGTAAGGTTCTTTTTCAAGTAACATACGATAATATCTTCTGTAAATTACTTCTTTCATTGCATTTAAATCATCTTTAACATCTAAACTTATTTTATATTTTCTATATAAATTTTTATTGGGTTCTAAATTTTCATAAACAACCATACATCCTACATAATATGTTCCAAATAAATGTGAATTATCAAATAAATCAATTCTTTTTAATGAATCTAAATCAAGTAAGGTTTTTAATTTTTCTTCCACTTCTTTTTTAATATTTAAATCTTTTTTAACAATTTCTAAATTTTCATTTAAATATATCGAAGCATTATTCTTAGCCATATCTAAAATACGTTTTACATCACCCTTTTTAGGACAATTTACTTTTGTATTTAAATACGAACTTAATAACGAAGTTAATTCTTCATCTTGAACAATTATCTCTTTAGGAAGCGAATACTTTTCATAAAAATTAGTTATATATCTTAAATAAACATCACTAACTTCATCTGTTATATCAAATATTTTATGTACTCTACCTATTACTGTTCCTTTCCTTATAAATAAAGTTTCAATTGATAAATAATTATCCTTAACATAATAACCAAACACATCAAAATTATATTTTAAATTTGAAACCACAATCTGTTTACTAATTGTAATTTTAATATCCTCAATCATTCTTTTTAATTCAAGGGCTTTTTCATAATTTAAATTTTCACTTTCTTTAAGCATCTCTTCTTCTAATTTTTTAGTTATTTCCTTATAATTACCATTTAATACTTCAGTTATTTCTTTAACCATTGAAGAAATTTTCTCTTCAGAAATATCATATTTACAATAACCAAGACACTCATTTATATGGTAGTATAAACATAAATCTTTTTTTAAGGTATTACATTTTCTAAGAGGATACATCCTATTAATTAAATCAACAGTTTTTCTAGCACTTGTAACATTTGGAAAAGGTCCAAATAATTTAGATTTAGTCTTTCCTCTTTTTTTTGTTCTTATTATTTTTACTCTTGGGTATTTCTCATTTGTAAGTTCAATATAAGGATAAGTCTTATCATCTTTAAGTAAAATATTATATTTAGGAGAATATTTTTTTATTAAATTAATTTCTAAAATAAATGATTCCATTTCACTATTAGTAACAATATATTCAAAATCACTAATATTATCTACTAAAGCTTTAGTTTTACCTGTATGAATCTTGTTAAAATAAGAACTAACCCTTCTTTTTAAGTTCTTAGCTTTACCAACATATATGACATTACCATTTTTATCTTTATGAAGGTAACATCCTGGTTTTTCTGGTACCAAAGCTAGTTTTTCTTTAAACATAAAAATTCTCCTTTCTTTTTATCTTACATATTTTAAATTATCTATATAATATATTTTTTTATTATATTTTTCAGCAATAAAAGTAGCCATTTCTTCAAGAGTTGTAAAATTTTTATTAAACTTTTTATCGAAAGCATTTTGAACTTCTTTTGCAATAAATTCATTTAAAGATATTTTACACTCCATAAATTCTTCAAGTAACATAGAATTATTTTCATCTTTTTGAAGTTTTAAAATAACTTGGTATAAATCATTTAAATAAATATTATATAAAGGCATATTAACATCATAATTTAATGTTTTTAAATAATTAATTAAATCATCACAAGTATGTTTTATATTAACATAACTTGTAGATTTTAAATTAAACATAGGTAATTCTTCAAGCAAATAATCTAAATATTTTAAAGGAAGTAAAATTCCTTTTATATTTTCTTTATCTACTTTATCTTTAACAAATACTTCATCAGGATAGTTAAAATACATATCCTTATGATTATAAATAAAGTCTTGATCTTCAACAATTAATGTTATACCTTTTAAAGTATAGTTATAAAAAGATGTGTTTTTATCACCAAACGAAACATACATATATCTTGTCATTGAAATATAATCATCAAAATTATAACCGAAAGTATTTCTCGTAAAAGAAAAATTAGACTTACTTGCTTCATTAAAAGACATTATACCGTTTTGTAATATACTTTCTAATTTAAAAGGATTAAACATAACAGAATGAAGAAGTGTATTATCATTAAAATTATAATTCATAAAGTACCTCCACTTAATAAATTATATCATATTTTTATATTATTTTTTGTTATTTTTTGATAAAATATTATTATAAAGAAAAAGGTGACAAGTATGAATGTTATAAAAGATAACAGTGAATATGAAGAAATTGTTAAAAAATCTAAATTTATTTCTTTTTTATATTTTGTAAAAAGTATTGATGAAGTAAACAATTATCTAAACGAATTAAAAGCAAAATACAAAGATGCCAGTCATATATGCTATGCTTACATAGTTGATAATAATGTTAAATATAATGATGATAAAGAGCCTTCTAAAACTGCAGGTTTCCCTATTTTAAATGTTTTAAAAAATAATGATTTAAATTATGTTCTTGCTGTTGTTGTTAGATATTTTGGAGGAATAAAACTTGGAAGTGGTAACTTACTTAGAACATATTTAAATGTTACAAACGAAAATCTTAAAAAAACAGGAATAAAAGAATATAAATTAAAAAAAGAATATATTATTATTTGTAATTATGACAATGTAAATTATGTAAATAATGTTTTAAAAGATGAAGATATTATAAACAAGACTTTTGATAATTTTATTACTTATGAAGTCTTAATTGACAATGAGAATATTATAAAAATAAAAGATTTACTTAATAATAAAAATATTGAAATAAAAGAAAAGAAGAACTAAATTTGTTCTTCTTCAATTGTTTTTTCTAGTCTTTCTACAAACATTGGAAATACTTCTTTTAATACACTAGCATTACTTACCTTTTGTAAAGAATCATTACTAACAAGCATTACTTTATAAGTATCTGTTGGTTCAGTATCCTTATCTAGTTCATTAACAAATGCTAATGTAACGCCATTATAATCCATTGTGTCAAGAATATATACTTTACTTCCATCTTCAAATGTAATTATTACATCTTTTTTTATATTCATAAAACTCTTCCCTTCTTATTCGATTAAAATTATTTTAAAACTCCAGATTTTTTACCAGCGTAATATCCTACAACACCTGCTGCTGCTCCAGTTAATGTTGTAGCACCAGCTTGAACTATAGCAGTTAAAGGAACACCTGCAACTAACATTACTGCAATACCTGCAAGAACAATTCCAGTTGCTTTTAATACTTTAATATTACCTTTTAATTTATCAAAAATACCTTTTTTCTTTTCAGGTGTTGCTTCTTCAGCACTTACAACCTTTTTAGCATCTTCTTGTCCAACATGTTTTTTAGCATCTTCAGCAGCTTTTTCTTCATCTTTATTTTCTTCCTTATTTAAAGGATTATCAATTTTTTCTGCACCATTTAAAGCACTTGGTATTTCTTTTGCATCACTTGCTAATGGGTCTTTTTCATTAATACTTTTATCAAAACCCTCAGCAATTTTTGTTTTTTCATCTGTTTCAACTTCTTTTACTTCTTCTTTTGGTTTTTTACCTTCAAATAGAATTTCATATTTTTCAAGTTCTTCATCACTTAATTTTTTAGTACCAACTTTACAATTACCATCTTGAAAATAATTATCATAAGCTTCATCAATTGCAAAAGCACTTAATGTATTAAGATAATCCATTGTAAATACTCTTTCACCAAAATTATTTACAACTTCTCCTAATTTTTTTGCTTTGTATGCTATATTATGATTTCTTTCTCTTTGTTCTAATTTTCTATTAAGTTCTTCAGTATGACTTCTAGTTTCTTCAATAAGTTTATTTCGTCTATCTTCTTCAGTTTCTACCTTAGGATTATCTTTTTCTAACATTTTTGCCATAACCTCATTCATAGACTTTATTTGTTCTTGTAATAATTCTATTTGTTTTGTTAATCCAGAAATTACTTCCCTATCATTTGCGTTCATAAAATCACTCCTTCAATATAGGTAAATTATAACATATTTATAATTTTTAGTAAATATATTTTTAAAATTTTAAAAATATGTTAAAATTATTTTAGAAAGGAATTTATTATGCTAAAAGAATTTAAAAAATTTATTTCTCGTGGTAACGTTATTGATTTAGCAGTTGGTGTTATTATAGGTAAAGCCTTTGGTGATATTGTAACTTCACTTGTAAATGATGTTATTATGCCAGTTATTGGTCTTTTACTTGGAGGAATTAACTTTGAAGAAGCTAAAATTATATTAAATAAAACAACTGGTGCTAGTCTTAACTATGGATTATTTGTTCAAAATATTGTTAACTTTTTAATTATATCTTTCTGTATATTTATTATGGTTAAATGTATAAATAAAATAACTCATAAAGAGCCACCAAAAAAAGAAGCTCCTAAAAAGAGTGATGATGTAATATTACTAGAAGAAATAAGAGATTTATTAAAAGAAAAAAATAAGAAGACTAAATAAAAATCTTCTTATTTTATTTTGTAGTATTATTATAATAGTTAAACTCTGCTAAAGATAATAAAACTTGTTCTAAATCATCTTGCATTTCATCATTTAAATACTCTTCTAAATCAAACATTAACTCTTTTATATCACTATATTTATTAATATCAAAACCATATAATTTTAATACACTAACTTCTTCATCAGTTAAGAATATTCCATTATATGACTTATGTAAATTAGGTTTTATATTTTTTAAAAGTTCATCAATATTATAATCTTCCATACTTACTCCTTAATTTTAAATCAAAAAATAATAAAACCCTTATAAAATAAGGGTAAAATACAATAATGGTCGGGAAAACAGGATTTGAACCTGCAACCCCTTGGTCCCAAACCAAGTGCTCTACCAAGTTGAGCCATTTCCCGATTTATAAGTGGTGTCCTGGAGGAGATTCGAACTCTTGACCGACGGCTTAGAAGGCCGTTGCTCTATCCAGCTGAGCTACCAGGACAAATAAGCATTTAACTTCAATGCTTATTCATTATATAACATTTTTTGTAAAACTTCAAGTGTCTTTTCTAAATTTTTCAATAATTTTTTCATTATTTTCTAAAAACACCACAGAATTAACATCATAATTATCAAATACTGAATAAGTTATTAAATCTAAATAATCACTAAAAGACGTTACATTATTAAAGTTAAGTATTACCTTATCATCATTTATTTCATAATCAACTAATTTTAAAGAAGATGAAAATGGCGCGATTAAAGGAGAATCATATGAATACGATGTTAAATTATCAATAATAATTTCTATTTGTTCCTTATCTGAATTTAAATATTTTGTAACAGGAACATAATTTTTACTATTACCTCCTAAAAAATATATTATTGTTTTTTTAATATTAGCGGTATCTTTTATTTCATATACTTTATTTATACCTATATCTTTAGTAAGAATAGTTGGTAAAATAGTAGTGGTATTTGGTATATACTTAACTATTTTATTATCCACATATAATTCAACTCCATTAATACCTTTTATATCAGTTAAAGTATATGTAATTGCTTCAACCATCTTTTTATATTGACTTTCAGTTACATTATTAAACTCTTTAGAAAAGTTTATTTTTATTAAATCATTATCTAAAACAACCTCAAGTATTTTGGTGTTTCTTGGTAAAATAGGATTAAAATAAGTCGGAAGTAAACTATTATTATTATTTTCTTTTATCATTGTTTCAATTAATACTTTAACCTTTTCTAAAGTATTTAATTCTTTATTTACATATATACTAGTTTTACTAACTAAATTATCATCGTTAAGGGTATATATATTTTCTAAAAAATCTGTTTTGTAATTATTACTTTCATATATATTAGTAGGACCTTCCAATTTTTTTATACTTAAAACCACAAAAACAATAAAAAAGATAATTGTTGTTATAAATATTCTTCTAAAAGCCTTTTTCTTTAACATAAAATCTTCCTTTCATATCTATCTAATAATATGAAAAGACATGTGAATTTATACTTCTTCACATGTCTAATTTTATTTCTTTTAGTTTTAAAAGTTCTACGACTGCCCCTGCTCTTCCTTTCACTCCAAGTTTTTGCATAGCATTTGAAATATGATTTCTAACTGTTTTTTCACTAATACCAAGTTTTGTTGCTATTTCTTTTGTTGTAAAATTATTTACTAGTAATTCAAACACTTCTTTTTCCCTTTTTGTAAGTATTTTTTTATTCAAAATTTTTCCCTCACTTTCAAGTTGGGTGGCTTTTATACTATTCATATTATTTTATGAAGTAAAAGCTTTATTTGTGAGAGAAAAAGCCTACTATTTTAAGCAAATTTAATAGACACACTTACTTTATCTTCAAATTCACCACTAATAGTTTTCATTATTTTATTAGCTAAAGATATATCATGTTCTTTTTTTATAATAACAATATCTACATCATTATTATCTATTTTTACAAAAGAATCTAATTTATATGTTTCCTTTATCTTATTTTTTAATTCATCTTCTTTCTGCTCAACTTCACTAATTTTTCTAAGACTTAAATAAGCATCATTTTTTTCTTTTGTTGTTGTTTTATCACTACTTAACTTATCTTGTAACTCTTTTTTCATAATCGTTCTTTCCTCTTCAAGACTAACTTCAAGAGCAGTTAAATATGTATTATTATTAGAAAGTTCTAAATTAACTTCAGTTGTTTTATCTTTATCATTATCTTTATTATTTTCAAGTATTTGTGTTGGCATAGTTATATAATATACTCCAAGTACTAAAACTAAACTAAAAAGTGTTAAAAACCATAAACTTTGCTTTTTTATCATAAATATCCTTACCTTTCTAGTAAAGTATATGATTATCTTCTTTAAATATGAAAAAACTTTTGTAAACTATAATTCACAAAAGAATAATTCCATACCAAGTTTAGGATTAATAACACCTGATTTTATTTTTATATCAAGTTCCCCAAGTTCTTTTATTTTAGTAAGTAAATACTTTTTATCTAAGCTTAATGCTTGTTCTTTAAGTAATTTAAACCTATAAGGATGCATCTTATTTAATTTTATCATACATTCTTCATCACTATATTCTTTTATTAATTCTTGTATTTTATATATTAATGTATAATTATTACTTAAAAACCCAATTATTTTAAGTTCATCTTCATTATTTTCTATTAATTCATAATAAACTTCAAATACTTTTTGTTTATTTTTTTTATAAATATAATTAACTAAATCAAAAATATTTTTATCTAAATTTTTAGTAACTAATTTTTTTATATCACTTTCATTTATTTCTTTAGTATCTAATTTATACATCTTTAATTTTATTATTTCTTCTTTTATTCTATTATAATCATTTGAAGTATAATCTTTTAACATATTTATTTCTTTAAATGATATTTTATAATCTTTAAATTCTTCCTTTATAAAAGATGTTAAATCAATATTAGATACATCTATTTTTTCTATTTTTTTATTTTTTATTTTATTTAATATTTTTAAATCTATTTTATCTTCATTTGTAAGAATTAAAATATTATCATTTTGATTATCTAAATATTTAACTAAAATATCAATATTATCTATATTATTAATTGAAGAACATATTATTACTTTTTTATCTGAAAATAAATTAACTGTATTTATATCATTAATAACATCACTTATTTTATTAAAAACTAAATCATACTTAATAATGGAAGTTGTATTATATTTTTTTATTAAATCATTAACTTCTTTATCAATTAAACTTTTTTCACCATTTATTAAGTAAACCATATAAATCATTCCTTTTTTGTAGTTATATAAATATTATACTAAATTTTTATAACATTTTTAAGTCTTTTTATAACTTTCTTTTCAATTCTTGAAATATAAGACTGACTTATTTTTAGTTTTTCTGCGACATCTTTTTGAGTTAATTCTTCTACGCCATTAAGTCCATATCTTAAAATCATTATTTCTCTATCTCTTTCATCAAGTTTTTCTAATTCTTCTTTTAATATTTTTTTATCTATTTCCATATCTAATGGTTTTGTTACAATATCAGGTTCTGTTCCTAAGATATCTTCTAAATGAAGTTCATTTCCATCAGCATCAAAGCTTAAACTTTCTTCAAAAGAAACATCTGCTTTTGTTTTTTTATTTTTTCTTAAATGCATAAGTATTTCATTATCAATACATCTTGAACAATATGTTGCAAGTTTTATATTTTTATCTCTTGAAAAAGTATTTACTCCTTTAATTAAACCAATTGATCCAATACTTACTAAATCTTCTAAATCTACTTTTGTATTTTCATACTTTTTAGCTAAAAACACAACAAGTCTTAAATTATGTTCGATAAGTTTATTTCTTGCTTTTAGATCTCCTTTCTCACTTAATCCACATAAATAGTCTTCTTCTTCCTTACTTAAAGGAGGTGGTAAGACATCTGTTTTTCCTACATAATAAACACCACTTTTTTTAAATAAATTTCTAATAAATAAAAGTATTTTTTTCATAGTTCCTCCATAATTTTATTATTTAATATTATATCTACTCCTGATAAAGATAATTTATCATTAGACTTTGCTATTAATACATTTTTTAAATAACCAATATCTTCGATAAAAACTTTATCTATTATAAAACACTTTAATATTCCTTTATTATTTAATGAATTATATGGTACAAATATGAATCTTTTAGAAAATATATCTATATTTTTATTAATAATTAAAATTGGTTTATTAAAATAAGGATCAACTAGATTATTACCTGTATCAATATAGCCATTTAATAAATAAGTTTTATTATTAAGAAATATTTTAACTGTTTTATAACAAGATATTTTATTTTTATATTTTTTAATTTTTTTAATAAAAATAATAAAAAATAAAATAGAAAGTAAAAGAAGAATAAATATATCTAAAGTTTTTCCTGTTTTATAAAATATTAATCCTACATGTTCATAACCAGCTTCAATATTTAGAAAATATAAAAAACCTCCGAGGATTATACTTAAAATCATAAGATAAAAAAAGTTATTTAAAGTATATTTTATATCTTTAAATTTAAATGTTATTATAACCATTATTAAACCAAAGAACATTTTTGATAAAAAAAAGATAAAAGAAGGCATACTTATAAAAAGGATAAATATACTAAAAGTTCCTATAAAACTTCCAAGTATTATTCTTTTTATTTTTACATTTCTTTTTAAAAGAACTTTTGTTGTAAATAAAAGAATAAAATCAAATATAAAATTAATAAAAAAAACATAATCTAAATATATTTTCATAATACTTTTCCTTTCTTTTATAAAGTATCATAAATATATTTAAAATTATGTCATATTATAGAGTATTTACATATTTTTTAAATTCATCGCCACGTTCTTCACATCTATTATATTGATCCCAACTTGCACTGGCAGGACTAAGAAGAACAATATCTCCTGGTTTTATTATTTCTTTTATTTTAGTAAAACTTTCTTTTAAAGTTTCAAACTTGTAACAAGTTATATTATTTTTTATAGCAAAATCTTCTACTCTATCTTTTGTTTCTCCAATTGCTATTATTGTTTTAACATTATTTGTAAATGGTAATAAAAGATTAAAATCTTGGCCTCTTTCATATCCTCCAAGGATAAGAATTGTAGGTTCATTAAAAGAAGATAACGCTATTTGAGTACATTTTATATTGGTAGCTTCAGTATCATTATAATATTTAACATTATTTACTTCTTTTACAAATTCTAATCTATGTTCAACTCCATAAAAGTTTTCTAGTACTTCTTTAATTGAATCGTTACTACAATTAAACTCTTTAACTGCCATAATTGAAGCCATAATATTTTCATAATTATGTATTCCTCTTAATTTTATATCTTTTAAAGAAATAATTAATTCATCATAATAATAAATATTGTCATTTAAAATATAACTACCATTTAACTTTTCTTTACTTGAATACCATTTAACCTTAGATTTAACATTTTTACTAAATTCTTTTAATATTTCATCACTATAATTTAAAATAGCTACATCTTTATTTGTTTGATTTTTTAAAAGCTTACTTTTAACATATTTATAATGTTCGAATGTCTTCATAAATTCAAGATGTGCCTCACTTATATTAGTCATAACAGCAACATTAGGATTAAATTCATGCATATTTTCTAATTGTTGACAAGAGATTTCTGTTACAATTATATCATTTTCTTTTACTTTATCTAAAATACTACATAAAGGATATCCTATATTACCTGCTAGATGAACAGGAAACTTATCTTTTTTTAACATTTCATAAATAAGTGTTGTTGTTGTTGTTTTTCCATTTGTCCCTGTTATAGCAATAATTTTTACATTTTTATCTTTTAAAAGATTATAAGCAACCTCTACTTCATTAACTACAGGAATATTTAGTTTATTTGCTTTTAATACATATTTGTGATCTATAGAAATACCAGGATTTTTTATTAATAAATCATAACTTTCATCAAATAAATCATCAGGATGACTATTAAATACAAAGTTAACACCAAGATTTTTTAACTCTTCATATTTTTCTTTATCAGTTTCTTTTAAACTTCCTCCATCATTTATTAATATATAATTATTTTTATTTGCTAATACCTTAGCTACTTCATAACCACTTTTAGCAAATCCTAAGATAAATATTTTTTTATTTTCATACATAAAATCATCTCCATATATTTATATTTTAACATAAATTAAATATGCATACAACAAAAGAAAAAAGATAAATAATTATCTTCTTCTTTGAATATTAATTTTAGATTCAATACCTAATTCAATTTTTTTAAGTTCATTTTGTTCTTCAAGTGCCTCTGCTATTCTTTCAAAAATACTAATGTTTTCATTTAATGTTTCAAGATTAACTTCTAAAGGCTCTAAACTTCTTATAGCATTTACTAAACACATCATAACATCATTATTATAACTCATATATTCCCCCTAAGTACCATGTATTATAATTAAAAGTTATTGGTTTGTCAAATAAATTTAACATTTATTAAAATTATTATTTAATTTAAGTAATAAAAACTGTTTCTATATGTTTTGTTTTTGGAAGTATATTAAATGGTGTTAAAAAAATCTCTTTATAACTTTCTTCTGTTTTATCTATATGAATTATAATACTTATAAAATACAATTATTTTATTATTCCGCTTCAATTACTTTTTCAAGAAAAATTACTGGTGTTTCCCCTTTTTCTTTTATTATGTTTGAAATTTTATCTCTTACTAATTTATTATATATTCTTTCCAACTTCAATTCTTTTCAATATTTTTTTAAATACATTATAAAAATAATCTTATTATTCTTTTTCTAATAAACAAACCGTTTCTATATGTTTTGTTTTTGGAAACATATTAAATGGTGTTAATGATATAACTTTATAGCTTTCCTCAAGAAGTTTTATATCTTTATAAAGTGTTTTTGGATTACATGATACATAAACAATTCTTTTACATTTTTTATTAAGCAAGTTATTTATTACTTTTTTAGAAAGTCCACTTCTTGGAGGATCTACAACTACTGTATCAAAATCTCCTATTTTAATATTTGAAGCATCCATACATTTAAAATCAATATTTTTTATATTATTTATTTTCTTATTTATATTAAAAGAATTAATTGCAAAACTATTTTCTTCTACTCCTAAAATATATTTATAACTATCTTTTAAATACATTCCAATTGTACCTGTACCACAATATAAATCAAGTAAATTATTACCATTTTTGGCATATTCTTTTACTTTATCATAAAGCTTAATCATACAAGTTGTATTAACTTGAAAAAAAGAATCTTTATTAATTGTATATTTTAAATCATTAATTATTTCCGTAATATAACTTTTTCCATATATAACATCATCATTTAAAGATAAAGAAGTTATATTATTTTCTTTTCCAAATTCTTTTAGTTTTTCTTCATTTGTACTACCTTTAAAAGATATAAGTATTTCATTATTAAAAATAGCCTTTCTTATCATTATTTCTTTTATATTTGTTAAATCAAGTGTTTTTATTTTAGGTATTAAATTATTTATATCTTTATCTAATAATAAACAATTATCAATTTCTACTAAATCATTACTATTAGAATTATAAAATCCTAACTTAGAATTAAATATATGAAAAGTAACTTTATTACGATAATTATTAAACAAAGAAGCTTCTATTTCATTTACTTTATAAGAATTAAATAAATTTTTTATATAATTTTCTTTTAATAAATTTTCTTCTTTTTCATCTATATGAAGTAAATTACATCCTCCACATTTTAAATAATAAGGACAAGCAGTTTCTTTTCTTAAAGGACTTTTCTTTATTATTTCAATAATTTTAGCTTCAGCATATCTTTTATTTACTTTTATTATTTTTATTTTTATAAGTTCATCTTTTAAACCATTTTTTACAAATACAACAAAATTATTAATTCTAGTAATTCCATTTCCATTTATATCATGTTCGTTTATTAAAACTTCATAAATATCATCTATTTTCATATATACCTCTATTTAAAAAATCAAGCCATTAGGTTTGATTAATTAATTCTTTCTACAAATTTTGGTAAAAGTATACTTAATGCTTCAGCATTTGTTACTTTCTTTAAAACTTTATTTTTATAGTCTACAAGTAATATTTTATATTTATTTGTAGCCATTGTTTCATCATATAAAACTTCATTAGCAAACAAAAAATCATTATCCATAAAATTTATCTTATCTAGTACTACAATTTTCTTATTATTAGAAAGAGCAAGTACATCAAATTTATTTATATTCATTATTTACCCCTTCCATCAAGTTTTTCTTTAGCACCATCTAAAGCAGAAACTATTTTATCAAAACTTTCTTTATTATTTTTTAAATTTATAACACTTTCTAAAGCAAGTTGTTTATTTTCTATTAAATAATTAATTTCTAATGCTTCTTCTTCACTTGTTAAACTAGATAAAACTTTAATTGGTGTTACTTCTCCTGATTTACAATGATTACTAAATCTTTTTATTAAATCTTCTTTTCTTTTAATAAGTTCTTCTTTTTCTAAAGCACTGATGTTAGGATCTTTAAGTTTTTCAATTATAGTATTTAACTCATTAAATATTTGTTCACTAATATTCATATATAAGTCCTCCCTTATATTATCTAAGATAATTATATAATTTTTTTATTATGTAGTCAATTAATTTATTAAATTATATGTTTTGAAAATTAAATATTTGTATAATTTAAAAGATTATGTTGTAATGTATTTATCAAGGAAATCTTGAATATAATAAAAAAGGAAACATTCAAGTTTGCAAGTTTGAATGTTTACCGTTCAGGTGGAGACATTTAGTCTTTTAAATTAAGACTAAATGTCATTTTTTTATTACTACTATCAAAATAATAAGAAGGAATAAAATGATAGCAATGAACCTTAAAACAGTTATAATAAATGTTTAATTTTATTAAAAAATAAAACTACATAAATGTAGTTATTTTTATTTGGTACCTGTGGTGGGACTCGAACCCACATGGTTTCCCATTAGATTTTGAGTCTAACATGTCTACCGATTTCATCACACAGGCATTTACATGATTAATTATAACATATAACAAGACAAAAGAAAAGAACTTTTATAGTTCTTCAACTTCAACTTCTTTATATCTTGATTCGTATAAATCAACATCATCTTCATTTGTTGTTATATCTTCCAATTTAGGTAAATCTTCTTTAGAAGAAAGACCAAAGTAATCTAAAAACTGATTAGTTATACCATATAAATTAGGCCTGCCTGGTAAAGTACTTTTACCTAATTCTTTAACAAAATCTTTAGCTATTAAATTTCTTATCATTTGACTTGAATTAATACCTCTAAGTTCATCAACTTGTGCTCTTGTTATTGGTTCATTATAAGCTATTATAGCAAGAGTTTCCAAAGCACTTTGAGAAAGTGTTTTTACACTATCTTTTTCTACATATTTTTCATAAAAATATTTATGTTCTTTTTTAGTTGTTAGTTTATAATTATCCCCAAATTTTTTTATAATAATTCCTTTATCAGGACTTGTATATTCTTTTTGAAGTTCATTAATTAAACATTTAACATTTTCTTCATCTGTTTCTAAAATATCACAAATATCTTTCATATCTATTCCTTCATCCCCCACAAGGAATAAAAGACCTTCAAGTACTGCTTTTAAATTCATAAGTTAACACCTGCTTCACAATATATTTTATCAAAATTATTTTCTTGAATAATTTTTAATTCGTTATTTTTTGCCATCTCAAGTATAGATAAAAAAGTAACTACAACATAAGGTTTGCTATAATTTTCAAAAAGATCAAAAAACTCTACTTTTTTTCTTAATTTTAATATATTTCTAACTTGATATGTTCTTTCTTCAACACTTATTTCTTTGGTTGTTACTTTAGTAGAAATTGGTTTTTCATAATTTTTTCTTTCTAAAAATCTACTAAAAGCTTTAAGTAAATCATCTAAAGTAACATCTTCTCCTAATTTAATTTCATCACTTTTAAATTCTTTTAAAGAAGAAGTTGATTTAGTAAATAAATCTTTTCTTTCTTCTTCAAGTTGTTTTAAAATTGGAGTTGTTTCTTTATATTTTTTATATTCAATTAATCTATTTATTAATTCTTCTTTAGCATCAATTTCATCTTCATCTTCTTTTTCTGGTCTTGGAAGAAGATAATTAGATTTCATATACATAAGTTCACTTGCCATAACTAAATAACTTGATGCGATACTTAAGTTTAATTCTTCCATATGAGAAATAAAATCTAAATATTGATTAGTAAGACTAACTATTTCAATATTAAATATATCCATTTTTGATTCTTTTATTAAATGTAATAATAAATCAAGTGGTCCTTCAAAGTCATTTATTTTAAATTTATAATCCATATTACAACATCCTTTTATATAACAAATAAATTATAGCATACTTTGAAAGAATTTGCATTATTTTTTGTTTTATGATATAATATAAACACTTTTTAAGGAGGCATATATGGCAAATAGATGTGGAGATTGTGACTTTTTAAATTATAGAGATACTAAATGGGGTGGAGATAAAGTTTGGTGTAATTACAAAGGATATTATGTAAAACCAGAGGAAGTTGCTTGTGATAATTATACATATAAAGGACATAGATATGGTAGATATTTGATAACAGCAACTTGTAAAATACTAAATATTGAAGATGAAAAATGTAAAAAACTTTATGATGCTTTTGATATTGTAAGAGATGAAAAAACACCAGAAACAGAAAATATGTATGACATGATAAAAGGTTATGATATTGTTGGACCTCAAATAGCAGCAAAACTATTTAATGATAATTTTAAAGAAGAAATTGCTTATTCAATGTTAAATGATTATATTTTACCATGTTTAACTTTAGTACAAAACGGATCATATCTTGAAGCAGTTAATTTATATGATGATATGACTATGACTTTATATAACTTCTATTTTAAAAAAGAAGATAATTTACCATTAACAAGAAAAAAGGACTAATAAGTCCTCAGAGTGTAGACAAACCCCTAGATTTTTCTAGAGGTTTTCTTAGGAATAAATTT
>URYZ01000012.1 GCA_900552235.1 uncultured Mycoplasmatota bacterium
TCTAATATTTTTACTTTCTTCATAAAGCTCCTCACTTTCCTTATAATAACAAAAAAACTAGACGGTACTTCTAGTTAATATTTATTACTACTCGAAAAGTTCGAGTTTATTATTAATCTGGTGCCATAACGGTGAATTGAACACCGATTAAAGCCTTACCATGGCCTCGTAATACCATTATACTATTATGGCAGAGAATTAATATTCTATTTAAAGAATATTAATTTTACTAATACTACTATACCAAGTAATACTCTATAAAAAGCAAATACTGAAAAATCATGCTTCTTAATATAATTAAGTAAGAACTTAATAGCAAGTACCCCTGTAGCAAAAGATACTATAATACCTATAATTACTTCTTTAGTTAATGCTAAATCAGTTACTTTTAATACTGTAGCACCACATATTACTGGTACTGACAATAGAAAAGTAAACTTAGTAATAGCCTCTTTTGATATACCTTGAAGTCTACCTGCTAGAATGGTAGTTCCACTTCTTGAAAAACCTGGTATAACTGCGAATGCTTGTGATATACCTACTATTACAGCTTGTTTTAAAGTAATATCTTCAAACTTAGTTTCTTTCTTGTAATGACGACTAGCCCATTTATCTCCGATAAAGATAAGTAAGCCCATTACGGCAAGACAAGTGGCGATTATCCATATTTTTCCTCTTATAACATTTTCAATAACATCATCAAGTAGGAATCCTGCAATAGCGGCTGGAATAGTAGCTACCACTAAATACCAGAACATCTTACCATTAGTACTTTTCTTTTTAGTACGAACATCTTTGATAGCTCCAACAAATAAATTCCACCAGTCTTTAAAGAATAATACTAGTACAGCCATCATAGTACCAAAGTGAAGAGCTACATCAAAAGCAAGTCCTGATTCTTCCCATCCAAATAGATAAGGAAAGATTATTAAATGAGCAGATGATGATATAGGTAAGAATTCCGCAATCCCCTGAATAATTCCTAATACAATTGCTCTAAATATAGTCATATTATCTCCTAGTTATTTTCTTTTAATACTTCAATAGCTTTTCTCATAGCTAAATCATATTTTAAAACTTCTAATGAATTATTAAATTCTTTTAATAAATCTTCTTCAGTCATCTTATAATCTTCAGCCATTTTCTTTAATTCAGCTTTAGCGTCTTTTTCAGATATTTCAATCTTTTCAGCTTTAACAATAGCTTCAAGTAAATAACGATACTTAACTCTAGTTTCAGCTTCTTTCTTCATATCTTCTTTTACTTTTTCTTCACTTAGTATGGCATCTGGTTCTACTTCACTAACTATTTGTTTAACATATTCAAATGATTTTTCTAGGTCTGTTTCCACAGATACTGTTGATGCACTAAAATTGACTATAGCATTTTTGATGTTTTTATCTTTATTTAATTTTTCTTCTATTTTCTTTGCACAGTTGGCACAATCTAGATTTTTGATATTATATTTATATTTCATTGATATGTTCCTTTCCTACACTAAATAGTTTTTTTACATGGTCATCGCTTAATTCGTAATATACTGTTTTACCTATTTTGGTATATTTTACTAGTTTAGCGGACTTTAGTATTCTAAGCTGGTGAGAAATGGCTGACTGAGTGCCTCCGACAAGGGCGGCTATATCTCCTACACAAAGTTTGTTTTCTAATAAGACATTTATTATTTTTACTCTAGTTGAATCTGCGAATACTTTGAATAATTCTGCTATATCTATAATAGTATCTTCTTCAAGTAATTTGTTTTTTATGCTATTTATTTCTTTTGTATCTAACATATTTCCTCCTTATACATGAATATATATTCATATATTTAAATAATATCACAGTTAATATAATTATGTCAATATATTTTTATTCTTTATCACTTCAAGTCTGGGTCTTGAAGTGTTGTTGTTAGCCCGTAGTCTAACAACAATATACCAATCGTATCTATTATATATAAGCCAATAATTATACACTTTTATTTTGGCAAATATTTTATAAATTATTATTTTTGAGACTATAGGCTCAAAAATATTTTCTAATGACCTTAGGCATTAGAAAAAGGCGAACTACTTTAGTGTGAGACGAAACTGAAAGAGAATCTATTTTTTAGACTCTCTTTCTTTATATTCCTCTAGTGTTAGATTATTATTATAAATATAACTAGCTATATTTCCTACATATCTTATATGCCATGGTTCATAACTATATTTTGTTATATCTTCTTTTCCTTCAGGGTATCTTAATATAAAGCCATATCTATAACAATTTTGATGAACCCATTTAGTTTCTAATAATTCTTCTATTTCATGTTCTATGTAACACTTTTCATCTTTATATATACAAAAATCTACGGCTAATCCTGTTTGATGTTCTGATTTACCTGGTTCTGCTATTCTTGTGATAGCATAAGTAAATCCTTTTTCTTCAAGTAATTTATTATATATTTTTTCTTGATAATCATAATCACGATATCCACTTTCTATATCTATGTGATATCCATATCTTAAAGCATCTTGTTTCATTCTATCAAAAGCATTCTTTGTTTCTCTATCTATTAATATGCCATCTTTGTAACTACTACTAGCTTCTACTAAAGTACTTGGTATATGTGCTCTTGGCAGGGGATTATCTTTATTTACTAAAATATTATAATCCATACGTACCTCCAATATAATATATGCTATAAAAAGAGAAGAGAGACTACTTTAGTTTATCTATCTTCTTATTTAAATTACTTATCTTATTATTTAACTGTTTTATTTCTGACTCTAATTCTTCTTTTTGACTATTTAGATTTTCGTTATTTAGTTTGGCTATATCATAACTTTTTTTTAAGTTATTTAGGTTATCTATTTCTTTTTTTAATTCTTTGTATTCTTTTAAATAGTTTTCTAACTCTTTATTTTTATTATTTAGAGTTATGTTATTATATAAAGTAATTATTAGTATAGTGAATACTCCTATAAAAGAGATAGTTCCTATTATTTTAAATATTTTATTTTTCATTAGTAGTATAAGGCCTTCTTTCCAAAGTAATTATATCTTTCTCTAAATAGTGATAATGACTGATATTTTATTTTTCCACCGATTGGGTCAGATATTATTATTTTATCAGTAGTATAACCAATTATGACTACAGCATGCTCTCCCGATTTCCAATATATGGTTTCTCCTGTTGGCTCATATATCCAAGATGTTGATATGTATGGTGTGGATAATCCTATAGATGTCCAGGCTAGTACTGGTCTACCTGATTTTACTATTTTTAATATTTCGTCAAAAGAACTACCAGTAGCATTTATTATTCCTGATTTATAGGTGCTCGCTACTTTGGCAATAGGTTTTTCATAGACACCATAGGAATTTTGGGTTCTTGGGTCTCCGATAAACTCTAGTTCAGGATTGCCTCCATAGGTAACGTCATCCTTGGTATATGGTGTTTTTCCTTTTTCTAATTTATTTATAATATCATTAGGAGTTACTGATACACCATAATATTTTAATAGAATAGTTAGTGCAACGGATTCACAACCTGTTGGATAGTCGGGATACTGATTAATTGTGGGTACTCCTGTTATATAGGCAGAATTTTTTTCTTCATACTCTTTGGCTAGTCTATTATATTCTGCTTCAAGAGTGGTAATGTTACCTTCAAGACCTACAATCTGTTCTTCAAGAGAAGATATGCTATCTTGCAGTTCTTTACTTTTATCTTCTTCTTTGGTAATTAGCTGTTCAATGTCTTCGACTTTGAATGTAGTAGTGGAAAATAGCTCTTCAACTTTTTCTCTTGCTTCTTCCTCTTCTTTATATACCGAATCTAATGATACTTTACCATCTTCAATTAGATTATTTTGTTTTAATTCTTCAAGAGTAGTATTATTGGAAATAATTAGGTTTTTGTTATCTTGATGTAATACTACTATTTCAATAATTATAGTAATTGAAAATATGATAAGTAATATTTTTTTCATAGTAACTCCTTTTTATATTTTCTTGATATTTGGATGACCTTTCATTAGTTTTCTTATACCGGTTGGATGTGGAAAGGCTACGGTTAGGATCGATTTATCTACTCCTATTACGACGCCTTCACCAAACTCAGTATGAACAATATGTTCTCCTACTGTGTATTCGGCGTTTTTATCAATTTTTTTCTTGATATTTGATACCATCTTAGTAAGTGGTTTTATTCCTTCTACTTCAATATATTCTTTATCTATTTCATTTAAAACACAAAATTTTTTTTGTAACCAAAAAGGTTCGATTAAATCTTCTTCGTGAGGATCACCAGTTATTCTATTTATAACGATATCTTCGTTTAAATATTCAAGCTGATCACATACAATATCAACATATTCTTTTCTTGTTAAAACATGGAATTTTTCTTTTTTATATAGTTTTTCTAAAGGGGTATCTTTTAAAATATGTAACATATGAATTTTAATACCATCTATTTTTAAATTATTTAAATATTTTACAGTATTAAGCATATCTTCTTTTGTTTCATAAGGTAAACCATTTATTATATGAACAACAACTTTAATATTATTATCTTTTAAAATTTTATACATATCTTCAAATTCTTTTAAAGTATGAGCTCTATTAATAAGTTTACTTGTTTCATCTTTTATTGTTTGAAGACCAAGTTCAATTACTAAATCAGTTTTTTTATTTAATTCTTTTAAATATTCTAACATATCATCTTTTATACAGTCACATCTTGTAGCTATATTAATTCCACATACATTATCATAACTTAAAACTTCATCTACTTTTTCTTTTAAGAAATTAACAGAACAATATGTATTAGAATTAGCTTGAAAATAAGCAATATATTTAGCATCAGGCCATTTTTTATGAAGAAGTGTTTTAACTTTAATAAATTGTTCTTTTAAACTTAAGTTTTTATCTTCACCACTGCCATTTTTACAATAAATACATCCTCCATAACTTTTTGTACCATCAATATTAGGACATGTAAGATTTAAGTTTAAACTAACTTTAAATACTTTTTTACCATATCTTTGTTTATAATAATAATCTAAGGTATAATATCTTTTATTTGTGTTTGAATTTTTAAACATAATATCACCAATAAATATTATAAAATAAACAATTTATTACTTCAAGTAAAATTATTTTTTAACATCCCTTGAATAATTTTACTTTTTTTATTATAATAAACCTTATAAAGAAGGTGTATTTATGGAATATGTGATTCAATTTATATTATTTTTTATTATAATTTTTTTGTATTATTATTTTATTGCTACGAAAAGATTTAAAGCAAAATATAGTGATAAAGAAAAAGTTAATTTACCAGAAGTAAAACTTTTAGTAAGAATGGCTAATTTAGATATGAAAAAAGTTAATTATAAAAAGTTATTAAAGCAGATTACTTTTATGTTTTCTATAGTACTTCCTATAACAGTTTTAACAACATTTTTTGTTAAAAGTATCTTTTTAAAAATATTGGTAGGATTTGTCCTTCTTATTGGATTAACATATTTTGGTTTTTATATTATTAGAGTTTATTATAAGAAAAGAGGAATGGTTAAAGATGTATAATTTTAAAAAAATAGAAAAGAAATGGCAAGATATTTGGGATAAGAAAGAAGCTTTTGTTTGTGAAAATAATAGTGATAAACCTAAATATTATTATTTAATAGAGTTTCCATATCCAAGTGGGGCTGGACTTCATGTAGGACATGTAAGAAGTCAAACTGCGCTTGATTCAATGGCAAGAAAAAAAAGAATGCAAGGGTTTAATGTTTTATATCCAATTGGTTGGGATTCTTTTGGACTTCCAACTGAACAATATGCAATAAAAAATCATATTCATCCTAAAATTGCAACAAAACAAAATATTGAAACATTTAAACGTCAAATAAAATCACTTGGAATATCTTTTGATTGGAGTAGGGAGTTTTCAACAACAGATGAAGATTATTATAAATGGACACAATGGCAATTTTTAAAATTCTTTGAAAAAGGAATGGCTTATAAAGCAGAAAAAGAAATAAATTGGTGCCCTAATTGTAAAATTGGTTTATCTAATGAAGAAAGTGAAGGAAATGTTTGTGAAAGATGTGGGGGAAAAGTAGAAAAGAAGCTTAAATCTCAATGGATGTTAAAGATGAGTTTATATGCTGATAAATTACTTGATGGTCTTTCTATGACTGACTTTGTTGATAGAGTTAAAACAGCTCAGATAAACTGGATAGGAAAAAGTGAAGGAGCAGAAGTTTTATTTAAACTTAAGGAAGTTGATGATACTTTAAAGGTATTTACAACACGCCCTGATACTTTATTTGGCGTAACATTTATGGTTGTATCACCAGAACATGAAATGTTAAATAAATATAAAGATTTAATTAAAAATATTGAAGAAGTTAAAGCGTATCAAGAAGAAGCAAAGAAGAAAACTGAAATTGAAAGAACAGATTTAACTAAAGAAAAAACAGGAGTTAAATTAGATGGTTTAACTGCGATTAATCCTGTTAATAATGAGGAAATTGAAATCTGGATTAGTGATTATGTTTTAACTAATTATGGAACTGGTGCGATTATGGCTGTTCCAGCTCATGATGAAAGAGATTATGCTTTTGCTAAAAAGTTTAATATAAAAATTGTAGAAGTAATAAAAGGTGGAGATATAACAAAAGAAGCTTATACTTTAGATGGTGAAATGGTTAATTCAGGTTTCTTAAATGGTCTTACTGATAAAAAAACTTCAATTTCAAAGATGATAGATTATCTTGAAGAAACAGGTATTGGAAAAAGAAAAGTTAATTATCGTTTACAAGACTGGGTGTTTTCTCGTCAAAGATTCTGGGGAGAACCTATTCCAATGATTAATTGTCCAAAATGTGGATGGGTAGGTGTTAAGGAAGAAGACTTACCAGTAACACTTCCTGATGTTACTTCTTATGAACCAACAGATGATGGGGAAAGTCCACTTTCTAGGATAGATAGTTTTGTTAATACAACTTGTCCTAAATGTGGTGGTGCTGCTAAAAGAGAAACAGATACAATGCCAAACTGGGCTGGATCTTCTTGGTATTGGTTAAGATATATGGATCCTAAAAATGACAAAGCTTTTGCTTCTTATGATGTAATGAAATATTGGGGTATGGTTGATTATTATAATGGTGGTATGGAACATGCAACAAGGCACCTTTTATATGCGAGATTCTGGAATAGATTTTTATATGATGAAGGTCTTGTTCCTTCGATGGAACCATTCAAAAAAAGAGTGGCTCATGGAATGATTTTAGGTAATAATGGCGAAAAAATGAGTAAAAGTAGAGGTAATGTTGTTAATCCTGATGTTATGGTAGATTCATATGGTGCTGATAGTTTAAGATGTTATGAATTATTTATCGGAGATTATGAAAAAGAAGCAGTATGGAATGAATCAGGTTTAAAAGGATGTAAAAGATTCTTAGATAGAGTATATCGTATGAAGGATAATTTAATAGATAGTTTTTCATATACTGAAAGTCTTGAAATTTTAATTAATAAAACAATAAAAAAAGTAACTGATGATATAGATAATATTAAATATAATACAGCAGTTAGTGCTCTTATGATTTTATTAAATGAATTTGAAAAAGTAGGTAAGATAACTAAAAAAGATTTTCGTACATTTTTAATGTTATTAAATCCAATATGTCCTCATATAACTGAAGAATTAAATGAAATTTGTAATCTTGGAGAAAAAATATATAAATCAAGTTGGCCTACTTACGATGAAAGTAAATTAGATGAAGATGAAATAACTATTGCAGTACAAGTAAATGGTAAATTAAGAAGTACAATAAATGTATTAAAAGATATAGATGAAGAATCTTTAAAAGAACTTGCACTTAATGAAGAAAATGTAAAAAAACATATACTTGATAAGGAAATTGTAAAAGTTATTGTAATAAAAGGAAAAGTGGTAAATATTGTTGTTAAATAGTATTTACTATTTTTTTTTATAATGTTATAATTTAATTATGATATAGGATGGTGAAACTTATGAAGAAAATATTTTCATATATATTTATATTTATTTTTGTGTTTTTAACATGTTATTTTAATGTATCTGCAATATCATTAAGAAATTATGGTGGTATTAAAGGGTATGCATCAGATCAAACAGGTAGATATTCTTGTCCTGGTAAAACTTGGGGAGTTAATCCAGGTTATGCGGGTGTAATTGAAATAGCAGATAGTTCTAGAACTCCATATTATTGTAGTGAATGTGATGCGGAGTTTCCAAATAGTTCTTGGAGTGGAAGTTCAACATTTTATGATTATTCACTAACTGGAACATGCTACTATAGTTGTAGTAATCCAAATACAGGAAGTTATGCAACTACCCAACATAATATTTGGGATATAATGAAAAATGCTTCAACTATTTCATGTAATCCAAGTAATACTGAATTAGGAAATGCTTGTGGTGGAAGTACTGTATATATACTTACTGAATATGGTTATAGCAATTATCAAAACGTTGTTTCTTTATCTCAAGAAACACCTTCACAAACAATATATGTATCTAAGGTATGTAATAATGGTTTAACTGGTACATTTGAAGTTGAATTAGTAAAAAATAATACAGTTTATAAAACAGGTAGTATATCTTGTGGAGATAGTAAAAAAGCAATTTTTGGAAGTAGTTTACCAACTGGAACATATTTAATAAGAGAAAAAGAAGATAGAGAAGATGTTTTATATGATACTGAAGGTGAAATAACTTTAACTTCTGGTAAAAGTGCAATAGCAACATTTACTAATTCATTAAAAAAAGGTAATATTAAAGTTAATAAAGTATGTAAAACAGGTGTATCTGGAACATTTAAAATAGGAATTTATAAAGATGGTACTTTCTTAGAAGATGTTGGGACAAAAGAAATTTCATGTGATTCTAATGTAACATTTAATTTACCAGTAGGTGTTTATTCAGTAAAAGAAATTGATTTAGATAGTAAATATAATGTAGAATATTCAAGTTCTTCAGTTACAGTAAAATATAATGAAACAAGCGAAGTAACAGTAACAAATTCATTAAAACCTGGTAAAGTAACTGTTACAAAAGAATGTACAGGTTATATAACAAATAATCAAAAATTTAAAATAACATTAAATAATGTAACAAAAGAATTTTCATGTAATACATCATATACTTGGGATAATTTAACTCCTGGTGATTATACATTAACAGAAGATGTAACTAATTTAAAAAATAATTTAGTTCAAATAAAAATAGGAAATAATGCTTTTATAACAGGTGATTCTACAAATGTTAAAGTTCTTCCTAATGAAGAAGTTAAAGCTATTGTCAAAAATACTCTTGAAGCAGGAGGAATAGTATTAACAAAAGTAGATGCTGATACTAAAAAACCTATCGAAGGCGTTAAGTTTAACTTATATTTTATTAATGGCAATAATGAAGAAGAAGCAAAAGATATTTATGGTAATTTAGTAGGAATTCAAACAACAACAAAAGAAGGAAAGATTGCTTTTCAAAATCTTCCATATGGAAAATATAAAATAGTAGAAGTTGAAAATCCTGAAGAAGGTTATGTAATTGCGGAATCTCAAACAATTATTATTGATAAAGATAATGCGTATTATAAAAGTAATTTTGAAAATAAAAGAATAAAACTTATTATAAATAAAACTAATATTGATGGTTCAAAAGAACTAGAAAATGCTAAGTTTAATATTTTAGATAAAAAAACAAAAGAAACATATAAAGAAATTGAAATCACTAAAGATAATAAAACTTTAATTTTAAAACCAGGTGAATATATAATAACAGAGGTAGTTGCTCCAACTGGTTATCAAAAACTATTTGATACAATTGAAATTAAAGTAGATAATAAAGGTAAAATAACTTTAAATAGTAAAAATGATTATGTAACTTTAGATGATAATGTTTTGACAATTAAAAATGATACAAGAAAAGTATCTATATCAAAAGCTGATATAACAACAAATAAAGAACTTGAAGGAGCAGAATTAGTACTTATTAAAAAAACTGGTGAAACAGAAGTTGAAGTTATTAAATGGACTTCAACAAAGACTCCTTATAGAATAGAACTTGAAGCTGGGACTTATATTTTAAAAGAACTTAAAGTTCCAACAGGATATAAAAATGATCCAATTGTATTAGAGTTTAGTGTTGATGAAAATGGTGTTGTAACAATAATAAGTGAAATATCTAAGTATTATAAAAGTGTAGATAATGAAATTACAATATATAATGAAAAACCAATTGATGTACCTGATACTGGAAAAACAATGAAAGTAGTTTTAATTGTAGTAGGAACTTTATTAATAGGTGGAGGAAGTTATTTAACTTTTAAATATGGAAAAAGAAAAGAATACTAGAAAAAAGGTAATAGTTTTATCAGTAGTATTAATTATTTTGGGTATAATAATAATCGGTTGGGAATATTTCTTATCTAAAAAAGATTATGTTTATCAAGAAATGAGAATAAAACTAACATATAATTCAGTTATTGTAAATCCTGATAAAGATGTTAGTGATGATATTTTAAACGATAGCGATGAAGATTTAAACATAAATAATAATGATACTCCTAACGAAACCCCAGTAACACCACCAAAGCCAAAACCAACTAGGCCTTCATATAACTATATAGGATACATAGAAATACCCAGTATAAATATTAAAAAAGGGCTTGTTGATAAAAATTCTGTTTATAATAATGTGAATTATAATGTTCAAATAATGAAAGAATCAAGTTATCCTGATGTAGATAAAGGTTTATTCATTTTAGCAGCACATAATGGTACATGTTATAATTGTTACTTTAAACATCTTGATAATATAAAAAATAATGATTTAATTTATGTCAATTATAAAAATAAAAAGTATACATATAAAGTAACAAAAAAATATACAGTTAATAAAACTGGTTATGTTTCAATTTATAGAAATAATGATGTAACAAGTCTTGCTCTTGTTACATGTACTTGGGGGACAAAAAATAAACAAACTGTTGTAATTGCAGAATTAATAAATAAAGAATAAAAGAAGGGAAGATGAAAATTATGGAAGATATAACATTTTTTGAAAGAATAAAATTACTTTTTTCTCTAATTTCATCTTCACCTTTTTTTGTTATAATTTTATTTCTTTTAATCGCAGCTACATTAACTCTTGTTTTATCTAAAAAATCAAATAATAGAAATTTAAAAATAATTGTAACAGTTTTATATTTTATATCATTTATATTAATTATATTTAACTATGGTAGTTCATTTACTAAATTTTTTGATAATTTAGTAACTAAATTATTTACTTATTTATACTTTCCAAGTATTATTGCATATTTATGCTTAATGATTATTGGAATACTTATTTTAGTAAAAATGATTTTAAGAAAAGAAAAATCTAAATTTATAGTTATTAGTAATGTAATGTTATTTACTATATCAGTTTTATTATTTGTTTTATCTATTGATATTATAGTAAAAGGAAATATAGATATATTTGAAAAGACTTCAATATATAATAATGAAACATTAATGGTATTAATTCAAGCTAATACAACAGTATATTTATTATGGTTTATAACATTACTTATAAAATATTTAGCAAATAAAATAATAAAAAAATTAGATTATGAAGAAATACCTAAAGAAGATAAAGAAGAGATAAAAGAAGTTAGATATTTAACAGATGAAGAATTTAATGCTTATTTTGAAAATTATAAAAAGAAACATGAAACATTTGAAGAAATAAAGAAATTAATAAATTAATGAATTGATTTTAAAGAAAGTTTGCTTGACTTTCTTTTTTAATACTTATATAATTATAATGCTTATTAAGTGGAGATGATTTTATGTTAGATATTATAAAAGATACTTTAATAGATGGAATAAAACTATTACCATTTTTATTTATTGCATTTTTAATTATTGAATTAGTAGAGCATAAATTAAGTAATAAAACTCAAAAAATAATTACAAAGTCAAATAAATATGGACCTGTTTTAGGAAGCTTATTTGGAGCTTTTCCTCAATGTGGTTTTAGTGTTTTAGCTACTAATTTATATGTCACAAGAATAATTAGTTTAGGAACTCTTATAGCTATTTATTTATCAACAAGTGATGAAATGTTACCTGTTTTATTATCACATAATGTTGATATTAATTTAATATTTAAAATTCTTATTATAAAAATATTTATTGGTATGTTTTGTGGAATAATAATAGATTTTATTATAAGGAAAAATAAAAAAATAAATAATTTAGATTATCATATATGCAATGAAGAAAACTGTCATTGTGAAAAAGGGATATTTGTTTCTACAATTATTCATACTTTAAAAACATTTTTATTTATTTTAGTTATAACTTTTATTATGAATATTATATTTGAATATTTAGGTCATAATTATTTATCAAATTTATTACTTAAAAATAGTATTTTTAGTCCTTTTATTACAAGTTTAATAGGTCTTATTCCTAATTGTGGTTCAAGTATTCTTCTTACAGAATTATATTTAGGTAGTACAATTAGTTTTTCATCATTAATTTCTGGTCTTTTATCTAACAGTGGTATAGCTATAATTATACTATTTAAATCAAATAAAAATATGAAAGAAAATATAAATATTTTAATTTTAACTTATTTAATATCAGTAGTAAGTGGAATTATTTTATATTTATTGTAGGTGCTTTATGAAAAATCTTCAAAGGATAATAAAACAAATAGCGTTGGAAAATGATTTATCATATGAAGTATTATCATGTGATCTAGTAATTAAATTAACAAAAGGTAATAAAATTAGATATATTAATGGTTATAAATTTGGTTTAAATAGTCATTCTTTAGGATTAATTTTAGATGATAAATATGCTACATATGAACTATTAAATTCTTTAGGTATTAGTGTTTGTAAACATCATATCTTATTTAGACCAACTAATCATAATTCTTATGCTAAAAATTATAATAGTTTTGATTATTGTTATGATTTATTTTTAAAATATAATAAAAATGTTATTTTAAAAGTTAACAATGGTACATGTGGTGATGGAGTATATCATATTACTACTAAAAAAGAGTTGAAAAAAATATATAATCATTTATTAAAATATAATTTTTCAATTAGTTTATGTCCATATTATGATATAAAAAATGAATATAGAGTTATTTTATTAAATAATGAAATTAAGATAATGTATGGTAAAATTAATCCTGTAGTAATAGGTAATGGTAAAGATAAGTTAATAGATTTATTAAAAGATTTTAATATAAATTATTTTGGATATAAGACTAATTTAAAAAAGAATATAAACTATAATAAAGTTTTAAAAAAGGATGAAAAGTTTATATATGATTTTAAATATAATTTATCTAAAGGCTCTATAATAACTGAAGATATTGATAAAGAAACAAAATCTATTATTAGTAAGATGGCTAAAGATGTTAGTAAAAAGATAAATTTAGGTTTTGGTAGTATTGATATTATTAAAACAAATGATGATAAATATTATGTTTTAGAAATTAATTCAGGTGTTATGATTGAAAATTATATAAAGTTAACTTCTGATGGTTTTAAAAAGGCTAAAAAAGTTTATGAAGAAGCTGTTTTAGAAATGTTTAAGTAAAAATGTAAGATATTTAGAAAATCTTTCATTTTTATTATAAATATATGGTATAATTAAATAGATAAATATATTATAAAGGTGTTGATGTTATGAAAGTAATTATAACAGCAGGAGGAACAGGTGGTCATATATATCCTGCAATATCAATTATAGAAAAAATAAAAGAAATGGATAAGTCTTGTGAAATATTATATATAGGAACAACTAATCGTATGGAAAAAGACATTATTCCTAATATGAATATAAATTATGAAGGAATAAAAATTAATGGGTTAAGTAAAAATCCTGTTACTTGTTTTAAATGTTTAACTAACACTTTAAAAGGAATAGATAAATGTTCTAAAATAATGAAAAGTTTTAAACCAGATGTTGTCGTAGGAGTAGGAGGATATGTTACTGTTCCTGTTGTTTTAGCAGCACATAAACTAAATATTCCTGTTGTTTTACATGAACAAAATAGTGTTCCTGGTAAGGCAAATAAATTCTTAAGTAAATATGCAAATGTTGTATGTGTTTCAATAAAAGATACTTTAAAATATTTTAAAAATGGTGTATTTACAGGCAATCCAAGAAGTGAAGTTGTTTTAAAATCTAAAACAGGTGATAAAAGTAAATATAATTTAACAAAGAATAAAAAACTTGTTCTTATAACAACAGGTTCTTTAGGGGCTAGTTCAATAAATGAAAAAATAGTAGAAAATAAAGATTTATTAACAAATAAAGATTATGAAATACTTTTTGTAACAGGTAATTCTTCTTATGATGAAATAAATTCTAATATAGGTAAAAGTTCTAATATAAAAGTTGTCCCATACATTAAAGATATGCCTGAAGTATTAAAGTTTACTGATATTATTGTATCAAGGGCAGGGGCAACAACAATTTCTGAAATTTTATCTTTAGGACTTGTTAGTATTCTTATTCCAAGCCCATATGTTGCTAATAATCATCAATATTTAAATGCTTTATCCTTAAAAAATAACGATGCTTGTATTTTAATGGAAGAAAAAGATTTTGATATGGAAAAATTAATAAAGGAAATAGATACTTTATTAAATAATAAAGAAGAATATAACAAAATAAGTAATAATGCTAAAAAATTAGGGGTAAAAAATAGTGCAACTTTGATATACAATGAAATAAAAAAATTAACTAATGATAAGTAGAAGGTGAAAAAATGTTAAAACTTGAAGAAATTATAAATTTACTTGAGAATGATGGAAATATAAAAGAAAATGTTAGTTTAAAAACACTTACAACTTTAAAAGTTGGAGGAATAAGTAAATATGTTTTTTATCCTAATGATGTTTCTTCTTTAAAAAAAGCATTAACTTTATTTAAAGAAAATAATATAAATTATAAAATATTTGGTAATGGTTCTAATATTATACCAAGTGATAAAATTTATGATGGTGTAATAATAAAATTAAGTTTATTAAATAATTTAAAAATAGAAGATGAAATAGTAGAAGTTGAAGCAGGTTATAGTTTAATGAAATTAGCTAAAGATGTTATTAAACTTGGACTTAGTGGTTTAGAATGGGCAAATGGTATACCTGGTACAATCGGGGGAGCAGTATATATGAATGCTGGAGCTTATAAACAAGATATGAGTCTTATATTAAAAGATGTTACTTTACTTGATAGTAATATGAATATAATAACATTAAACAAAAATGATTTGGATTTTAGTTATAGACATTCTAGATTAATGGAAGAAGAACTTATATGCTTAAAAGCCACTTTAAAACTTGAAAAGAAAGATATTTCTTTAATTGAAGAAGTTGTTAATAAAAGAAAAGAAAAAAGAATAGAAACACAACCACTTGAATATCCATCTGCAGGTTCTGTTTTTAGAAATCCCAAGGATGATTTTGCGGGAAGATTAATTGAAGAATGTAATTTAAAAGGTAAGCGAATTGGGGGGGCAATGATAAGTTCTAAACATGCTAATTTTATTATAAATAAAAATAATGCAACAGGAGAAGATGTTTTAAATTTAATTAACCTAGCTAAAAAAGAAGTAAAAGAAAAATTTGATATAGAGTTAAAACAAGAACAAGAATTATTTAATTTTGATTAAAAAGAGGTTTATATGAAGAAAAAAAAGAAAAAGATGAAGAAGGGTTTTATTAAATTTTGTTTAATTATTTTAATTCTTTTTGGTATTAGTACTTTAGTTTATTATGGTATTGGTCCTAACATTAAAAATATTTATGTTTTGGATAATAATTATTTAAGTGATCAAGAAATAATAGATCTTGCAGGATTAAATACTTATCCTAATTTTTACACAGCATCATCTAGTTCAATAAAAAAGAAATTAAAGAGTAATACTTTAATAAAAGATGTTAAAATTAAAAAAAGATTATTTAATAAAATATATATTTATGTAGATGAATATGAAGTATTATTTTATAATCAAAATACTTCTAAATATGTTTTAGAAAATAAAAAAGAAGTTTTATTAGATGGTATTGTTGTGCCAACTTTAATAAATTATGTTCCAGATACAAAATATAATACGTTTATAAATAAATATATTTTATTAGATGATAAAGTAAAACAAAAAATATCAGAAATTAAATATGATCCTAATACAATTGATGAAGATAGATTTTTTCTTTATATGAATGATGGTAATTATGTTTATATAACTTTAACAAAGATGGAACTTTTAAATAAATATAATGAAGCCATAACAAAAGTTGAAGGTAAAAAAGGTACATTATATTTAGATTCAGGAAATTATTTTGAAATTAGATAAAATGTCTTGAAAAAAATTAATATTTGGGGTATAATTAACTAGTAATTGTTAGTTATGCGCCCATAGCTCAATTGGATAGAGCGTTTGGCTACGGACCAAAAGGTTAGGGGTTCGACTCCCTTTGGGCGCACCATTTATGAAAGTGTGAAGGACTTTTTTAAGTTCTTTTTATTTTTTTAACATAAAAAATAAAAATAGTTAGCATTATTTACTAACTATTTTTTGTTGATATTATTTTTACTTTGCTTTTTCCTTTTAGTACATTGTTACTCCATTTGAAGGGTTTAACACCACTTAAGGCTTCTTTCATACTTATTGTAGTTCGAGGTTTGGTAAAGAATCCTTTTGGAAATTTAGAGCATTCTTTTTTTTGCATATAAACACCTCTTTTTTATAATTATACACTAAATTTAATATAAAATGTATAAACAATTGTTGTATATAATATCATTTAACTGTAATTTTGTCAACTAACTTAAGATTTTATTTAAACTTCCACTTTTTCAAGATTTTCTGTTATGTTTTTTAATAATCCTTTTTCATTAAGAACAAGGATTAATTGTACTAGTTCATCCAATAATTCTGCTTCCATATGTGCTATAAATTTATATTCTATTAAACTTTTATTAAAATAATACAATTGATCTGCTTTTATATAACCATTTTTAGAATTGATTTTATCACCCGAGATATATTCTTCTTTAATTGGTAAGTTTTCTTGATATTTTAATTTTTTGTACCTAAAATTCATTTTATAAAAAATAATGGTAACACATTGGTGTTACTAAGTATAATTATATAATAATAAAAATGATAAAACAAGCGAACAAGTTATCTTTTTGTTGAATTTAAAAAAACTAATTTTTATATAGCGAAACTAAATAATATATGTTAAGATTTATATGGAGGAAGTTTTATGAATGAATTAAAAATAAAAGGAATTTATAAACATTTTAAAGGTGATTATTATATTGTTGAAGATATAGCTATTCATAGTGAAACAAAGGAAGAATATGTTATTTATCGTGCTTTATATGGAAATAATAATCTTTATATAAGACCTAAAGATATGTTTTTAAGTGAAGTTGATTATAAAAAATATCCAAATATTAAACAAAAGTATAGATTTGAATTACAAAATATTGAAAGTGTAAATAAGTAAGGAGAAAGTTATATGAAAGATGAAAATAATAATTTATTAGGAATACTTGGTGCGATTCTAGGAGCATTTGTTGGTGCGATACCATGGATTTTAGTTTATGTATATGGAAATTTAATGTTTTCAATTTTAGCTTTTATTATAGCATTAGTGTCTTTTAAAGGTTATACTTTATTAAAGGGTAAAGTTACAAAACATACACCACTAATTATAGGTATTATTTCTGTTTTAACTGTAATTATATCTACATTAATAATTATTCCGGGTTTAATTTTAGCTAAAAAAGGATTTGCTGTTAATATAAAAAGTATAATTTCGTTATATAATAGTTCAACATTTGTATTTGCTATTATAAGAGATTTAGTAATAGCAATTATTTTTACAATTTTAGGTATAAGTGGTGTGATAAATCAAATAAAAGCAAAAGGGTTAGATGAAGAAGCAGCAAAAGAACATTCAAAAAAACAAAATACATTATATACAATATTAATTGTCATAGCTATTGTTATATCTGCTGTTGTTGGATCTATTAACACTAGTGATAATAAACCTAATACTAAAACAAAACTTTATGAAACAGAAGGTATAAAAATAACTTTACCAAATGATATGTTAGTTTATAATACAAAAGATTATGATATTTCATATGCTAATAATAGTTTAATGTTTTTAGGAATAAAAGAACCATTTACTATTCTTAGTGATATAGGTTTAGATAGTAGTTCAACTGTTGAAGAATATGCCGTAAAAGTACAAGAGGCTAATAGAACTCCAACATTTATTCCAAAAGATGATTATATGTATTATACAAAAACAGAAAAAATTGATAATACAAGTTATGATTATGTAATAATGGTAGCTAAAGGTAAGGATTCTTTCTATATTTTAAATTTTATATCTTTACCAAAAGATAAAATGCAAGATAAAGTATTTTCTTATATAGATACAATTGAATTTGAATAAAAATATTTAAGATGAATTTTAAAATTCATCTTTTTTTGTTTAATTTATCATACTTTAACATTTAAAAATATATAATTAAATGATTATGAGGTGTGTTATGAAAAAAATATTTTTGTTTGTAATAAGTTTTATTTTATTTAGTAGTAATGTATTAGCATCATCAATTATTATGGATATTGATAGTGGAAGAATATTTAATGAAAAATCTAGTAATGAGGTTCGTTTAATCGCATCTACTACTAAAATAATGACAGCAATTCTTGCTATTGAATCTAATAGATTAGAAGATATAGTAACAGCAAAAGAAGAAGTACTTTCAATGTATGGAAGTAATATATATTTAGAACTTAATGAAAATATGACTTTATTAGATTTAGTATATGGTCTTATGCTTCGAAGTGGAAATGATGCCTCTGTTGTTATAGCAAGTTATGTTGGTGGTAACATTGAAAACTTTGTTAAAATAATGAATAAAAAAGCCAAAGAATTGGGCCTTACTAATACAACTTTTTCTAATCCTAATGGTTTAGATGACGATACTAAAAATTATTCTACAGCAAAAGACTTAGCTATACTTTATGCTTATGCTTATAAAAATAAAACATTTAGAGATATCGTAGGTACAAAATACTATAAAACAACAAGTGATTTAAAATCATATACTTGGAAAAATAGAAATAATTTACTTTTTACATATAGTAAAGCAAATGGGGGAAAAACAGGATATACTCCTCTTGCAGGTAGACTTCTTGTTTCAAGTGCCTCAAATAATGATTTAAACTTGTGTATGGTTACAATAGATAAATCATCATATCTTTATGAAGTACATGAAGCATCTTATGAAAAAATATTTTCTAAATATAAAAATTATTTAATTTTAGATAAATCAAACTTTGGAGTTAACACATCTTTAGAGGGTAACCCCTTTATAAAAGAATCATTTAAATATCCATTAACTGAAGAAGAATTTAAATCTATAAAAATTAAAACTAAAATAAATGAAAATAAAAAATATAAAAATAATGATAAAATAGGTAAGGTATATATATATTTAAATGATGATATTATATATTCTAATGATATTTATATCGAAAAAGAAAATAAAAGTATTTTTACAAAAATAAAAAATATTTTTACTACGATAGTTGATAAAATCTTTTAAATCCTTTATAATTTAGTTATTAAAAAGGTGATGTTTATGGAAAGATTACAAAAAGTTATTGCTAGTACTGGTTACTGTTCAAGAAGAAAAGCAGAAGAATTAATTAAAGAGGGTAAAGTAATGGTGGATAATGAAATTATTACAACTCTTGGACATAAAGTTTTAAGTAATGCTGAAATTATTATTGATGGTGTTTTATTAGAAAAAGAAAACAAAGTATATTTTTTACTTAATAAACCACGTGGTGTTATATCAAGTGTAAATGATGATAAAAAAAGAACAACTGTTGTAGATTTAATTGATACAAATATAAGAGTATATCCTGTAGGAAGACTTGATTATGATACAACAGGGATTATTCTTCTTACTAATGATGGGGAGTTTTCTAATATGTTAACTAGTCCTAAAAATGAAATAGAAAAAACATATATTGCTAAAGTAAAAGGATTATTGTTACCTGTAGAAATTAAAAAATTAAAATCAGGTGTTAAAATAGATAATTATATTACAAGTCCTTGTAAAGTTAAAGTTAGAAGTTATAATAAAAAAACTGATACTTCAATGGTTGAAATAACAATTCATGAAGGTAAAAATCATCAAGTTAAAAAAATGTTTGAAAGTATAAATCATGAAGTATTAAAATTAAAAAGAGAAAAAATAGCATTTTTAAATTTAAATGGTGTACCATCAGGTCATTATAGAAATTTAACTCCTAAAGAAGTAAAACAATTATATTGTTTAAGTAAAAAAAGTTCTAAATAAGAACTTTTTATTCATTTACTTCAATTGCATTAACAGGGCAACTTTCACTTGCATCTTTTACTTCTTCTTCTAAATTTTCAGGGATAATATCAACAATTACTTCAGCAACTCCTTCATCATTTATTTCAAAGACATCTGGAACTAAAGCTTGACATGCTCCGCATCCAATACACATATTTTTAACTTTTGCTTTCATAAAACATCCTCCTAATAAAATTATATACTAAAATAAATAAAAAACAATATATTTTATTTTTTTCTTTTATATGGTACAATTATATATAGTAAAGTAGGTGTGAAGTTATGGTAACAAGAATGGAAAGATATAATAATTCTTTAGAAGATGTAAAAATAACTAAAAGAAGTGATAAAAATAAAGATTTATATGAAAAAGTAAAGGTTACAGAAATGAATCCTGAATATATTGATATAAATACTACTAATGTTTATGAAATAGGATCTATAAATGATGTTACAAAAAGAAGATCATCATATCAAAAATTAAGATCACTTGATGATGTATTAGAAAAAGAAAGAACAATTACACCCTTAGAAGAAAAACCATTACCTAAAGAAGAAAGACTATATAATATAGATGATATATTAAAAAAAGCTAAAGAAACTTATAAAGATGAAGAGAAAAAAAGACTTCTTAATACAGAATATAATATATTAACTAAACTTGACTTAGATAAAGTAACAAGTAATGATGGTTTTAATAAAGATCATTATAAAAAAATGGTTGATGATTTGTATAGTGAAAAAGAAATAAAACAAGATGATGGAAAAGAATTATTTGCAGATTTAATGGAAGATGAAAATAAAGAAATTAAAAAGTTTGGATATGATATGGTGGAAGACTATGTAATGTTACTAGAAGGAGGAACATATGCTAATAATATATTTTATGATATGAAGATTGCTGCATATGACCTAAATCCTACGGCTAACAATTTATCGATAGAAAATATTACAAGCCAATATCTTAATATTGATGTAGATGAGTATTTAGCTAAATATGATGATGGTAAGAAAAACAAAAATGAGCAACTTAATTTATTCCAAGAGCAAAGAGAGGATAGCAAATTTATTTGTGGGTTTAAGTCATATTTAATAAAAACAGTAGCTGACAAGACAATTGAAGAATTAAAAGAGACTGGGATGTTGAACTTATTTAAAAAAATAGAGATGCCACTTGTAGAAGTATTAGGGAATATGCAATATAATGGAATGTATGTTGATAAAGATGAATTGATGGAATTTGGAAATAATTTAAAAGAACAAATTGAAGTTTTAAAAAGAGAGATATACGATATGTGTGGCGAAGAGTTTAACATAAACTCGACAAGGCAGTTAGGGGTAATTTTATTTGAAAAGTTAGGTCTTACGGTATATAAGAAAACGAAAAATGGTTATTCGACAGATGTTGATATACTTGAAAAGTTAAAGTCAGAACATCCTGTCATAGAAAAAATATTAGAATATAGAAGTTTGATGAAGTTAAACTCTTCATATGTAGAAGGTTTAATGCCATATATTAATGAGAAAACAAAGAGAATTCATTCATATTTT
>URYZ01000013.1 GCA_900552235.1 uncultured Mycoplasmatota bacterium
TTATAATACATATTTTATAAAAATAAAAGAGTATTGAACTTTGTCAACACTCTGAACCAATTATTTAATTATAATTGGTTTTTCTAATTCTTTTTTTATTAAAGCATCATCATTTACTAAAATACTATAAATACATGTTACTTTATATTCAATATTTAAATTATTATCATTTATATTTTTATAACTTGTAATAAGAGGTATATTAATATCTTTTTTAATTTCTTTTAAATAAGTTTTTCCTATAGTATTAAATCCTAACACTCTTATATAAGTAACATCAATATCTTTAGCATCTTCTTTAGTAAAAGAAGTTAAAATATGAATAAACATTCTATTTATTTTATTGTAAGTATATCTTTTTGTTTTAATATTAAATATGAAATCATCAATAGTTTTAGATTTATTTATATAATTTATAAGTCTATTTTCTATTCCTTCATCTACTGTTTGATATGTATTTAAAATATCTTTATCAGCATTTATTTTATATTTTAAATAACTAAAAATATTAATATTTTTATAGATATATTTATATGTATCATTAGGTACATATTTTTTAATTGATTTATTCTTCTTTATTAAATTTCTTATGGAAGTGGCGCTTGTTATATTAGATTTAATATTAATATCATGATAATTATTTGTTCTTTTGATACTAATTGGCGTTATATTATAATTATTTTTTATAATTTGTTTTATATACGATATAGCAAGTAAATCATTAGGAGAAGATACTTTAGAACTTAAAGCTTTTGACATGGCAGTAGGATAATTATATCCTTCATCTAAATATTTTTTTACTTCTTTATCATATGATTTATTATTTAATTGTTCTTTAGCTAAATTATATAGTAAATTTATATCGTTTGATTCACTACCAAATACTAGTTTATTTACATTTAGATAATTTAATATTTTTAAAGCACCATAACTAAATACATCAGCACTTTGACTAGAAAAAACAAAAGGAAGTTCAATAACAAGATCAATACCATTTTCTAAACATATTCTAGTTTTATCCCATTTATTTAAGATAGATACTTCACCTCTTTGAAGAAAGGAAGTGGATATTACTGCCACTATAATACTATTAGGATACATTCTTTTTATTTCTTTAATGTGATATAAATGTCCGTTATGAAACGGGTTATATTCTGCAATTACTCCAATTACATCCATAAAATTACACCTCTTTTTTCTTTTAATATAATACCATAAAAATAAAATGTTGAAAAGTGCAAAGAAAAATATTGACATGGGAGGGTATATTATATAATAGCCTTGCGTTCAGTATCATTTCAATTGGAGGTGTTGGAAACTTTATGCGTTATGTTTATGGAGACTTACTTGCTGTCAGTCCAGTCCTTTATCTAACATCTTCTGCTAAAATTACTGGTGGATCTGGAACTTTAAGTTCACCATACACACTTGGTTTATAAGATGAGTATTAATATTCATCTTTTTAAATATAAAAATATTTAATTATTTTCTTCATTTTTAATGTAATATTTGATAAAATAATATATGTAATAAGTAAGGTGTTAATATGGAAGATAAAAGAAATTATTTATTTTATGATTATATTAAAGATTATATTGATTATACTAAATATGAAAGAAAGTTAAGTAAAGAAACTAGTAAGAATTATGAATATGATTTAATGCATTTTAGTATGTTTTTAGAAGATAATAAAAATGAGTATAATTTAAGTGATATAACTTCTATTAAACAGAGTATAATTGAAGACTACCTTAGTTATTTAAATACTAATAAAGATAGTAGAACTATAGCTAGAAATATGACTTCTTTAAATAACTTTTTTAAGTATTTAATGATAGAAAAAGTAATTGAAGTTAACCCATGTGAATTTATTGATAGACCTAAACTTAGTAAAAAATTGCCAAATGTATTGAGTGTTGAAGAAGTTGATAAACTTTTAGATATAAAACTTAATACAAGATTTGACTATCGTAATAAAGCTATGTTAGAATTATTATATAGCAGTGGACTTAGAATAAGTGAACTTGTTAATTTAACAACTAGAGATATTGATTTTACTAATTCAATTGTCAGATGTTTTGGTAAGGGTTCTAAGGAAAGAATTGTTCCTATTAATGAGTATTCACTTTATTACATTAAGTTATACTATGACATGAGAGATACATTTTTTAAAGGTAAAGTAAATGATTATTTGTTTTTAAATAATCATGGAAAAAAGCTTACTAGACAAGGTTTTAATAAAATTCTTGATAAAATACTTGAAACATGTGATATAAATAAAGAAGTAACACCACATACGCTTAGACATTCTTTTGCAACTCATATGTTAAATGGCGGCGCTGATTTAAGAAGTATACAGATTTTACTAGGACATAGCGACATTTCTACTACAAAAATATATACACATATTAGTAGAGAAAAGGTTAGAAAAGATTATGAAATGTACCATCCAAGAAGTAAGGAGGAATAATATATGAAATTTAACAGAGTATTTTTAATTGTTTTGGATTCTTTAGGAGTAGGAGAGGCTAGTGATGCTTTAAAATATGATGATGTTGGTAGTAATACCTTAGGACATATTAATGAAGCAAGGAATTTATTTGTTCCTAATTTAGAAAAGTTAGGGTTTCTTGATACTTTAAAACTAAGTAATAAAAAAGACGTTGATGCTTATTATACAATAGCTAGCACTAATAATCCTGGAAAAGATACTTTAAATGGCCATTATGAAATGATGGGGATTAAAATTACTGAACCATTTAAATATTTTTATAAAGAAGGATTCCCAAAAGAATTAATAAATGAAATAGAAAGACAAACTAAAAGAAAAGTTATTGGAAATGTTGCCGCAAGTGGTACAGAAATTATCCAAGAATTAGGGGAACAGTCAATAATGGAGGGAAGTTTAATTGTTTATACTTCTCATGACTCTGTTCTTCAAGTGGCAGCTCATGAAAAAGTAATTCCAGTTGATATGTTATATAAATATTGTGAAATAATAAGAAGAATAACAACAGATAATAAATGGAAAGTTGGAAGAGTTATTGCAAGACCATTTGTAGGAAGAAAAAAAGGTGAATTTAAAAGAACTACTGGAAGAAGGGATTTTTCTTTAAATCCACCATATAAAAGTGTTTTAAATTACTTACAAGAGCATGATTTAAGTGTTATATCTATTGGAAAAATATATGATATATTTAATGGTCAAGGAATAACTAAAAAAATATCTTCTGGTACTAATAAAGAAGGAATTGATAAAATACTTGATATTATGGATAAAAAGTTTACAGGATTATGCTTTGCAAACCTAAATGATTTTGATTGTTTATATGGCCATAGAAGAGATGTAAATGGCTATGCTGATGCGATTGAAGCTTTGGATGTAGAAATACCTTTGATGTTAAATAAACTTAATCCAGACGATTTATTAATTATTACAGCAGACCATGGAAATGACCCAACATTTAAAGGAACAGATCATACAAGAGAATATGTACCTGTAATTGTTTATAGTAGTGTCTTTAAAGAACCTAAGCAACTTGATAAATTACCATCTTTAGCGGATGTTGGTGCTACTATTGCCGAAAACTTTAATGTGGAAAAACCTGCGATAGGAAATAGTTTTTTAAATAAACTTAAATAGGAGAGTAGCTAATATGAAATATGTAAAGATAATAAGTTTAATGCTTTTTGTGGTGCTTCTTGTAGGATGTGGAAGAGATTTAAATAACATAACAAGTAAAACATCATATGTAATGAATGAAAAAGCCTCAATGGATAAATTAGAAATAACACTTACTAATGCTAAATATTTAGATAATGATATTATAGAATTTGTCTTTAAAATAACTAATAATAGATCAAACTCTATTACATTAAATCCTGATAATAATTTTAAAATATATAATTCCACAAATGCTCAAATACCTAATATTTATACAAATGATAGTAATATAATAAAATCTAAAGATACAATGAATTATACATTACAATATAATATTAAAAATAGAGAATTATATGAAATATTATTTTATTCAGGTATTGTAGAAAATAATATAAAGTTTACTGTTACTAATAATGATATAAAATAAGGAAAACGGCTAAATAATGTCGTTTTCTTTATTCATTTTATCAAATAATAGCAAATATTTAAAAAAATTATTATTATACTATATTTTATTGTTTACACCTTATTTGTAAATTTTTTAAAATACTTATGGTTGATTTTGGAAATTTATGTTATTTTATGTTATATTAAAATTGCAGTAAAGAAAGAGAGTAGGGAGTTGTTTAATGGATAGTAATAATGGTTTTGCAATATTTATACTAATAATTTTTGGAATTATTGTTGTTAGTTTTATCTGGTACGCTATTTATTCTATTAAAATAAAAATATTTTTTGATGGTTTAGAACGTGCTTTAAGAAATGCTAGAACTGTTACTGATTGTAAGTATATTATTGTTCGTGATAATAATATTGATAAAAATAATTTTTAAAACGTTGTAATATCTTTCCTAGATGAGTTCTTATAGGATAGTCGGGAGAAATGTAATTTTTAATTTTTTAAAGAGAGTAGAGATTATAATTATGAATGAATTTGCTGATATGGTTAGTAAAGAAGTAAGATGTTCTTTAGCTAATGACTTTTGGTCTAAAATTTCATGTGGTGATTATGTTGAATTGTATTTAGTAATAATAATAATTTTATTATTTACTTTAATTTTTACAATTTTTGTTAAATTATTAAGTGATAAAAATAATTGATAAGCTTGTAAAGTTTATGTTATAGTGTAGGCGTTGGAAGTGGTTTAGGTATTTAAATTACTGTAAAAACGGATCTAATAAGAAGTTGACATAATATCAATTATACGAATTTATATATTATATAATAAAACAATATAATTATGTATAAAATATACTTTATTTATATTGTTTTTTAATTATATTAATCTATTGTAATTTAATTCGAGATGGATAACTTATCATCTTTTTTAATCTCGATTGAATCTACAGGAGTCTCTTTATTTAATATTTCATCAATCAAAGGCATTATTCCTTTATTATCTTCATTATGGACATAAAATTGATAATATATATTAGGAAGGGGACTTGCTCCAATTAAAATTGGTCCATCATTCGTTATAGCAATATCCCAGCTAACATATCTTACAGTTTTAATTATTTTTGAAAGATCTTTTACTAATGATTTAATTTCATTTATATATGGTAATTTAATATTATTTATTTTTTCTTTGGTAACTGGATGAAAGTAATAATTGTTTAAACCCCTATCACAAAATGGATGTAGTGAAGTACCAGTTTCTATATCTATTTTATTAGTCATTCCTCCCCTTTTTAATGAATCTACGATAGAGTTATTGCCTAAATTTAAATTTATGGAAATTATATATGTAATATCATTATACAAAATTGTTACCACAGTTACTCTATTTATACTTTTACTATATAATTTATTTAAATAATTATGTTGTTTTATAACCTCTTCTACTAAAAGTAAATCTTTATCTTTTAAATAGTTATATAATTCTTTTATACTATAGTCCCCTACTTTTATTTTTTCTATTCTTTTTCCTTCAGTATTATCATTAGGTTTAGCTATAATATAATCCATATTTTTTATAAAACATTCAAACTCATTGTAATTTTTTCTATTAATAAACATCCATTTTCTTTTTAAATAATCACCGAAAACCTCATTAAATTCATTTTTATTTTCAAATATATGTAGTTTACTATAATCATTTAATTTATTTGTTAAAATAAGATTTTTACCGCTTGTAAGAATAGTTTTTCTTTCTTTATTATTAAGTAAATACATACTAAACA
Organism: uncultured Mycoplasmatota bacterium; assembly: GCA_900552235.1. Taxonomy (GTDB): domain Bacteria; phylum Bacillota_I; class Bacilli_A; order RF39; family UBA660; genus CAG-611. The sequence continues at coordinate 5,849 of URYZ01000013.1, forward strand.
TTTTATAATCATTTAAATTAGCTTTATATTTTATTTTACAAAATAATATATCAATTAATAAATATAATTTTCCTATGTAATACTTATTATTAATATAACTTATAACATTATTTAATTTTTTATAATTTTTTTTAATATTATCCATAGATATATCCCCTATTCTTTATTTAAAGATATAATAAGAAAAGAGTATAATTTGTCGTATTTTAATTTAAATAAAAAAAAATACAGAAAATAATTTTCTGTATTAAAATTTTCTTGACATGATTTCTGCTATTTTTTCAAATACTTCTTTAGCATTACTTTCATTAATTGAAGTATAACCAAGTTCATTTAAAGCTTGAGTCTTGAATGAATTTAATTCTTGCGTTCTACCTAATTTTTCTTCTTTTTTACTTGCTATTTCTTGTTCAAACATTTTATGTGTTTCAATTACTTTACTACGAGATGCTCTACCATTTGAATAAAGGTTCATTGCAGAATATAATATTCCTTCAAAAGTGTATTGTTTATCTTCATTATATATATATTCAAGTGGATCAACTAAACAATTAGATTTAGCCATATACGCTAAGAAATACTTTAATTCTTCAAGTTGGTCCATTGTTTGTAAGAAATAGAATAAGTATTTTAAAGTATTATAACCATTTTCTTTATCATCTTCTAATTTTTCTTTTAAAAGTCCAATGATATCTGATAATAAAGCTTGTTCTTTTTTATTTAAACCACTTAAATTATTTAAATCTTTATTTAATATATTATCATCATTATCTAATTTTGTTTCAATTTGTTCGATAAAAGTTTTATCTACTTTTATTTTTTTTAGTTCGCTTTCTTTTTCTACTCCAAATAAACTAAGTAATTTATTTAATTTATCTTTAGGAAGTTCATCAAGAGATTTAAAACCTAAATAATTATATAACATTTGTCTTGATACTCCTAGATATTTAGCAACATTTACTTTAGATAATCCACATTCATTTATAAGTCTATTTATTTCATTCATATAATATATTCCTCCTAGTACTATCTAATATTATTGTATCATTTATGTAAATAATGTCAAGCGATAAGTAAACTAATGATTTGATTTTTCATTAGTTTTAGGATTTTCAAATTCTTTTAGAGTGTAATTATAAGCTTCTAAAGACTCTTCTTCAAAATCTAATTTATCATCTTGATTTAAAGTTTTCATTAAATATTTAGTAAAATAAGGGTTAATAACAGTTAATGGGCCAAGTAAATATGTTCCATAAAAATTATTTTTCTTAAATCCTTCAAAAGAATCTTCAAAATTATTTCCTAATCCTTTTATTTTAGTGATAAATTTATCTTTTTCATCTATTCCATATATAAGTGAAAATTGACTTTTATGACCAATTATTTTAATATTATTAAATTCTCCAAGAAATAAGTAATTATATCTTTTATTCATAGTTCTTTTAGCATAATAATCAAAAATATTTAAACATGGAATTGTTTTATTTTCATCTATTATTTCTTTACCGAATATTTCAAAAGCATTACCTGTAGCTAAAATAACTTTATTTTTATCAATAAGTTCTTTTAATCTATCTTTATATGGTAAAAGCTTACTTATTATTATTTCTTGATTTTTTTCAGTACTACTGCCAAGATAAATTAAATCTATATCTTCTTCGATAAAATGAGGTGTTTCGTTAAGTGTTGTTTCATATATAGTGGCATTTTTAAAACATCTTTCTAAATATATATGATTATAATAATCACCATATAAATTGCATACCTCTTTGTATAAAATTTCTATTTTCATAAGTTCTCCTTTTTGATTTTTTCAACTATTCTTTCATTAATTTTAGCGGCTTTTGACACTAATAAAATGTCAAGTAAAATATATATTTTACTTATACCTTCAGTTGTAACAAAATCGACTACATCATCCTCTTTATTACAAGTAAATATTTTTTCTTTATCTATACCAGCAAGTAAAAGTCTATGCTTATAATCTCTATTTCTTACTCCTCCAACGATTATTTTTTTAATATTAGGTTTATTTAATAACTCAAAATCAGTATCGTATATCCAAGTCATTGTTTCACTATTATTTTTACTATCAAATTGATCATCAAGAATTAATACTATTTCAATATTATCATTCAAACTAGTTAAATAATCAAGAACTCTTGATGTAGCAACAGCATTTAACCCCTTACTAACAAAATTTATTACTTCAACACCATTTGCGTAATTAGACATATATCTAATCTTAGGCAGTTCTAGTTTTTCTATAATTGATTTTATTTTATATTCATCAATATTTAAAGTAAATAATGTTGTAATAAGGGCCATCTCATTGTAACAATTAAAGATAGAATCATTAATCATTTTAAATTTATAATTATTGTTTTTATTAGTAACATTTATTATGTTGTTTTTATAATCTAAGTTTCCTAAAAAATCTGCTTTTTTACTTTCAAAACTACAATTAGGACAATGTACTTGGCCTATTTGATGGTATCTTATATAATCATATTTTAAATTACTTGAACATTTTGGACAAACTAAAAAGTCATTTATCAAATTATTTGATACTTTTTTATCTGTATCTAATTTATCAATGCCAAAATAAACACATTTATTTTTATTTTTTTCTCCTAGCATACTACTAAAAGGATCATCACTATTTAATATTAATGTAATATCTTTATTTAAACCTTTTTGTAATTTATTATAAACATAATCAGGATTAGCATTTCTTTGCATAGAATCTCTAAATAAGTTAGTAACAATTAAATATTTTAAATTAATAAGGGGTATTGTTTCATCGCATGTAACTTCATCCATTTCAAGAAGAGCAATACAATCTTTCTTTTTATTAAAAATATTTACTCCTTCGATTAAGCACCTTGCATATCCTCCAAGAGTGTTTGCACCCCAATCGTTATAAATAACTTTATAATCACATTTTTTTAAAGCTGACGCTAGTAAATTAGTTGTTGTTGTTTTGCCATTTGTTCCTGTTACTCCAATTACAATATCAGGTTTATTTAATTTTTCTAAGAAATTTGGACAAAGTCTATATGCTAAAAATCCTGGTTTATCATCTTTTTCTTTTTTTAGTAATTTTAATATAGCTAAATGTATTTTAGCAGCAATTAATGCAATATAAAACATATTTTAATTTTCCTTTCCTAATTTTAATTTGTTTTTAATTTTAGTAAATATATCTTTACCAAATATATCATAAATTAAACCATTTTTACAATTTATATAAATATATATTGATGCTCCAATAATCATATATAATACCATTATTAAGAATGTTACTATAAAATTATAATTCCATTTTACAAATATATTTAATATAATAAGTGGAATACTGAATGCTACACAAGATATAATTACTTTTTTTAATGCGCTATTAAAGTCTTTAAATGATATATTATATTTTTGTTTAAGCATTGTACAAGCAAGAAGTGTTGCAATAGAAAAACTTAAAATCGAAGAAAAACTTGCTCCCCAAACTGGAAATAAACCTAGCTTATCAAAAATAATCATAAATGGAATATCCATAAGTAAATTAAGAACAACTCCTAAAATTGTATTAATATATATTATTTTGTATTCACTTATACCAATAAGAGCGGTATTTAAAACATTATTAAGGTTAGCAAGTAAACTTGCAAAGATAACAACACTCAGAATAAGTGGGCCATATAGACTTTCACCATAAAATATTGTATATAATGGTTTAGCTAAAATTGATACACCAATTGACATCGGTGCCATAATAACAAGAGCTGTTTTTAATATTTGATTTAATTTATTAGAAACTTCTTTATAATCTTTATTAATATATGAAGATACCATATGAGGAATAGTGTTAATACTTATTGCCATTCCTATTGCTGCAACTATCATACAGATTTTAACTCCCCAAGTAGATATAATACTTCCCATAGTTTCAGCATCACTTGTCGAAAATCCAAGTAAACTAGCCCCTCTTATTACAAGTATTTGATCAGTCGTATCATATAAACTAGCTACAATAGATATAATAATTGATGGAAGCGAATATATAAAAATCTTTTTTACTATTTCTTTTGATGATACAAAAATATTACTTTCATCTTTTTTTATAAAATCTTTTTTATTTTTTCTTATTTTAATATTTAAATATATAAGAGCACCTAATCCTCCAATAAAAGCACCAGAAAGCGCTACAGCCACACCTATTTTAATATCTTTATGAAAAACATTTATAGCAAGATAACTTCCAATAAGAACAACTGCTATTCTTAAAATTTGTTCAATAATTTGACTGTTTGTCGAAGGAGTTATATATTTATGTCCTTGTAAATAGCCTCTTAGAATACTTACATAAGGTATTATAAGTAGGGAAAATGATATAGCTTTAATAACAAAACTAATTGAACTTATATCATTACCACCTTCTAAATTGCCTATAAATAATGTTGCTATTTCATTTGAAAAAATAAATACAATTAGAAAAGTAACAAATCCTAAAATAAGAACAATAAATTTACTTAATTTAAAGGCTGTTTCTTTTGCATTAAACATTCCTTTTTCATTATATTCTCCTACTATTTTACTAATAGCAATAGGAAATCCTGTTATAGAAATTGTTAAAAATAAATTATATATATTATAAGCATAGCTATATAAACTACCACCCTGCTCCCCTATTATTTTATAAAATGGAATAACATAAAGTGCTCCAAGTATTTTTATAAATATAATAGCAATAGAAGCAATAATTGTTCCTTGCAAAAATGAATTTTTTTTCATAAATACCTTCCTTTATACTACTTAAGTATATCACATAAAAACTATCATAACAATAAAAATTGCTATAAAAAAACGGCCACGTCATAAAAAAAGTATCATTTAAGATACTTTTCAAATCTTGGTAAAACACCAATATTATTAGTTCTATGTGGTGGAAGTTGATAGATATCATGACCTGGATAGCTATTTCCTTCGACAATATCAATTCCTTTTGTAGTAAGAGCTATATCCCATCCTATTATACCTACTTCTTTTATTTCCTTAGCCAATTTTTTTGAAAGTTCTAATATTTCATTCCAATCAGGTATTTCAAAGCCTTTAATTTTTGTTTTTGAAACAGGATGAATTTCATATAAATTATTGCTTTTATCAAGTGCAGGATATATTATTTTCCCATTTTCTATTTCAATAGGAACAACCATACCACCAGAATTAAAATTATCAACAAAATTATTGTTTCCAATTCTTAAATAACTAGCTACAACTGAAACATCATCATGATCATTAATTGTAACAATTCTAATCGTATTTATACAACTTGAATTAAGTTTATTTAATACTTCATTTTGTTTAATTAATTCCTCTAAAACAATTAAATTATTTTCATATAAATCATTATAAACTTTATCATAATCTTTTACATCTTTAATAATTTTAATACCTTTACCACAACTTCCATTTCTTGGTTTTGCCATAAAACTATTATGCTTTTTAGAAAACTCTATAAAATCAGTTTTATTTTTACCATCAAGTATAAGAAAATCTCTTTTAATGTATTTTTTAAATCTAATTAAAAACTCATCTTTATTTTCAAAAATATGAATATAATTTGGATCATTATATTTTTTAATTAAGTAATTATTCATTCCTCTAGTAAGAATGGTTTTTCTTTCTTTACGATTTAGATTATACATTTCAAATAGCCAATAATCCATATAACCAGCTTGATATTTAAAACCACACACTATCATATCAATAAAGATAAATAATCTTGGTTTTTTACTTTTTTTATGTACTTCATTAATTTTTTTCATCATTTGTTTAAAATTCATTTTTTTAATTACTTTTAATAAATATTTTATCTTTTCCATAATTTATTTCCTTTTCTATTTTTAATACTTATAAAATAATTATATCATTTAAAAAAATTATAGTAAATACCATAATTTTTCATCATTTTTTCTAACTTCTTTTATAATACCTGATCCAATACAACGACCATCTTCTAAGTATAAAGCACAAAGTTGACCTGGAGTAACGCTTTTAGTATTTTCGTATCTAACAAGAATTTCATTATCATTTATTCTTTCTAAATTGACTTTTACATCTTCACTACGATATCTAAATTTAGCGTAACAAGTATTAGGTAGTTCATCATTTAAGTTTAATGTATCAATAATACATGATGTTGAATATAAATATTTATTATTTTCTCCTTCAGCAACATATAAAATATTTCTATCAAGGTTTTTACCTACGACAAATAATCTTTCTTTTGTTCCTCCAATATCAAGACCTCTTCTTTGACCTATTGTATAATACATAAGTCCAATATGTTTACCTACAATCTTATTACTATCTATATTTACTATATCACCTGGTGTATTTGGTAAATAATTTTCTAAAAATTCTCTAAAATGTCTTTCTCCAATAAAACAAATTCCTGTTGAATCTTTCTTTTTAGCTGTTATTAAATCATATTTTTCGGCTATTTTTCTTACTTCAGGTTTTGTAAGTTCACCAATTGGAAACAAAACATTTTCTAACTGTTTATTTGTAAGTTGTGCCAAAAAGTATGTTTGATCTTTATTTAAATCAACTGCCTTATAAAGCTTATTATCAATCATTCTAGCATAATGACCTGTTGCTATATAGTCTGCTCCAAGTTTTTTTGCTTCTTTAACAAATAAATCAAATTTAATATATTTATTACACATAACATCAGGATTAGGCGTCCTTCCTTTTTTTAATTCATCTAAAAAGTAAGTAAAAACATAATCCCAATATTCTTTAACAAAATCAATACGATGAAGCTCTATTCCTAATTTTTCGCATACTTTTAAAGCATCATTATAATCTTGTTCTTGAGGGCATATATCATTATTTTTTAAGCTATCATTCCCAAGAACATCATTATTCATTAAGCTATCCCAATTACGCATAAAAAGTCCAATTACTTCATAACCTTGTTCTTTTAAAAGAATAGCACTAACAGAAGAATCAACTCCCCCACTCATACCAATAACAACTTTTTTCACAAACATCACTTCCTAAATACTTACATAATAATACTATAAAAGATATAAAAAAGCAATAATTAATTAAATTACCTATCTAATTCTTCTTGTTCTTTTATTAGTATATTTTTTTAAATTTTTTACTACTATATTTATTTCATTTATAAGTTTTTCTAATATTTCATTAAAGTTAATATCCATATTTATTTCTTGCATTGATGAATTTTTTATATAATTATCAGCCATTTTAAAACCATTATCTTTATCCTTATTATGAAAATAAATACATAATGCAATTAAGCAATCATAACTATGAACAAATTTATCAGTATCTTCATGGGATAATAAAATATCAACTATTTCTTGCTCACTATATGTTTTTAAAGTTTCTTGATAAGATAAAATATTCGCTTCTTTATTTTTATTTATAAGTTTATTTAATAAATCACTTAATAAAACAATCTCATATAGTAAATAAAGTTCATTAGAAAGAGTATAAAGTTTAATATTAAAACCATATTCTTCATCATAATTTTCTTTTACATAATCACTTAAATATAATTCTGTTAAAATAGATTTTAATTCATAATATAAATTATCAAGGTTTGATTCACCATTTTCCAAATCAAATACATGTTGCATTTCATGTATATACATACTAAGCATATAATCATCAAAATCATCTTCACTTAAAGAAACAAAATTTTTATTAAAACATGTATATGTTAATCCACCTTCATTATCCATAAAACTTACTTCATCATCACAAGAGCTTAAACTTAAAAAATCAGGATTGTTTTTAAGAAAATTTCTAATGACATTATAATATGTTTTATCTTTAAAACTTTTTAAATATTTTAAATGAATTTCTTTCATTTTTTCAAGTTCTATTTCAAAGTCTCTTAAATCAAATTCAATTTCTTTAAGGCATGCTAAATACCCTTCAATAATAGTTTTAGATTCACTATTAACATTAAGTTTATTTAAAATATATTTCATAAATATTAAATCTTCTTTATTTTCTTCAAAGATTTCTTTTGTTACTTTAAATCCATCTTCTTCTTTAAAATATTTTTTGGGATTTTTTACCTTTATTTTACTTATTATATATCTTAATCTTTCTTCATCTTCTAAATATGATTCATCCGTTAAATCAATATTAGTATAATTACAAAGCTTATAATAATCTTCATAACTTATATTCATAAACCATCACCCTACTTACAATTATAAAGATTTATTTAATGCTTGTCCATAATTTTATTAAAATTGGATCAACAAATACTGAGATTACTGAAACAATAAGAGAAATAGCTAAACAAACAAGTATTTTTTTAGTATATTTTTTAAATTCTTCTTGTAAATTAATTTCTTTTTTTAAAAATATATATGATATTAATTTATAACTAAATTTAACACTAAAAAATGTTAAGAGAAAAAGATTTATTAAATATAATATTTTACCAGGAAATAAATAACAAAAGCTAGCAATTATTCCTTTAAATTTGTATGTGTTTACTAAACTAGCAAGACAAAATCCTAGAGAAAAAGCTTCACTAAAGTATAAAAATAATATTACAAGTACTCCAATCACACTTATTCCTAAGATAAAAACAAATAAATTTAAACTTATATTGTTTTTTAAATTTAAAAATAAATTATTTATATAATTATAATCTGAAGAAAGAGTTAAACTGTTATTTACATTATTATTTATTGTACTAATATCACTGCTATCTAAAAAATTAAAAAATATTATGCCAATTACTATTCCAATTACAAATAAAGATACTAAAAAGATTAAGAATGATTTGTTATTAAAAATATTAAAATTGATTTTTTTGATTTTTTTTAAGTTCATTTTTTTATTCATATATATTTTTCCTTTCTAATTAAAGTTATTAAAAAAAGACAAATAATATGTGACAATAAATGTGACAATTTTTTTGACTTAATACTATATTATTTGATATACTAGAAAAGAAGAAAGATGGAGGAATGATTTAAATGAGTAAAAAATTTCAAAAGGTTGTTGTAATTGTTATGCTTGTAGCACTTTTATTAGGTAGTTTAGCCACTGTATTATTTTATTTAATATAATAAATTAAATTAAAATTTTAGGACATAATAAATAATAATGAAAGGAATATATTTATGGAATTATTAATATTATGTTTTAAAATTTTTTTTGTTAGAATAATTGATGTTAGTTTAGGTACTTTTAGAACCATGGAAACAGTAAAAGGAAAAACTAAAGAAGCTACGATTATTGGCTTTTTCGAACTTCTTGTATGGTTTTTAATAGTAAAAGAAGCATTAAATACAACAAGCAATAGTATTTTTATTGCAATTAGTTATGCTGGAGGTTTTGCCGCTGGAACATACATTGGAAGTATGTTATCTAATAAATATATTAAAGGTAATTTATCCGTTCAAATAATAACTAATAAAGCCTATCCTGATATGGTTGATGGATTAAGAAAAAATGGTTTTGCTGTTAGTGTTATGGAAGTTTTAGGGAAAAAAGGAATACCTGATAAATATATGTTATTTATTGAAATATCTAACTCTAATTATTTTAAACTTCAAAAACTTGTAAAAAAATATGATAATAGTGCTTTTATCGTAGCTAATGAAAGTAAATATGTCTTAAATGGATATTTTATGGAAGAAAAAATGAAATAGTTTACAAAAGCTATTTTTTTATTTATAATTAAATTAAGTTATAAATAGATGGAGGTAATATTTATAATTAGCGCCTGGACTTTAAAAGTTGACGAGGATTTGTAATTATCGAAATATTCGGCGGATGTTACAACGGATTTTTGTGTTAAACGTTAAATATATTTAAAAAATAAAATAAATATTATAACAAAAAATATATTAAACACATAAATAATAATAGAAACAAAAGTTAGGAGTACAAAAAAATGTGTGGAATTGTTGGATACGCAGGGAAAAATGGTAATTCCCTAAAAGTGTTAATTGATGGATTACATAATCTTGAATATAGAGGTTATGATTCATCAGGAATATGTATATTGAAAGATAATGATATTTATATTGAAAAAGAAAAAGGAAGAATAAAAAATCTTGAAGAAAAACTAGATTTTAATATTAAAAGTAATATAGGTTTAGGCCATACTAGATGGGCAACTCATGGTGTACCTAATAAAATTAACTCTCATCCTCATACAGCAGGAAAAATCACTATCGTTCATAATGGTATAATAGAAAACTATAAAGAAATTAAAGATGAATTTAAAGATTATAATTTTATATCAGATACTGATACAGAAGTAGCGGCAGTACTACTTAATGATCTATATAATAAGACAAATGATATGATTAAAACAATTGAGCTATTTAAAGAAAAAGCACGTGGTGCTTACGCAATTGGTATAATTAATACTGATTTTAAAGATAGAATTTTTGCTATTAAGAAAAATAGCCCTTTAATTATAGGAATAAATAAAGATGAAAATTATATTGCAAGTGATGTTCCTGCAATACTTGAGTTTACAAATAAATATATGTTACTTGAAGATGATGAGTATGCTGTTATTAAAAGTGATGAAGTAATTGTATATGATAAAAATAATAAAATTACAAAAAAAGAAGTTAAAACTTTTAATGGGGATAAATCTTTAATAGATAAAAATGGTTACGATCATTTTATGATTAAAGAAATAAATGAAGAACCTGAAGTTATAAAAAAGACTTTAAATAGTATTCTTGATAATAACAAAATAAATTTGGACAAATATTTTAAAAAGAATTATAAAAAGATTTGTATACTTGGTTGTGGTAGTGCTATTCATGCAGGAATGATAGGAAAATATTTAATTGAAGAATATGCAAATATTGAAGTTGATGTTGAAATTGCCAGTGAATTTAGATATAAAGCAAACTTTTTTGATGAAGATACACTAATTATACCTATTTCTCAATCTGGCGAAACTGCCGATACACTTGAAGCCTTAAAATTAACAAAATCTAAAAATTGTGATAGTTTAGGAATAATAAATGTTAAAGAAAGTTCTATTGCTAGAATATGTGATAATGTTATATATACTCTAGCAGGACCTGAAATTGCTGTTGCTACAACTAAAGCTTACATAGCTCAAGTACTTGTTTTATCACTAATTGCTATTTATCTTGGAAGAAAAACAAATAAATTAACAAAAGAAGACGAAGAAAACTTAATAAATGAATTAAAATCACTTCCAATTAATATTAACTCTATAATTAATAAAGATCTTTACAAAAAAATTGCAAATGATATATATAATGAAGAAGATATCTTCTTTATAGGTAGAAATGTTGATTACGCTTTATGTATGGAAGGTAGCTTAAAATTAAAAGAAATAAGCTACATTCATAGTGAAGCATATGCAGCTGGTGAATTAAAACATGGTACTATTTCATTAATTGATAATAATACACCTGTATTTGCAGTAGTAACAAAAGATAGTATTAAAGAAAAAACAATAAGTAACATTAAAGAAGTAAAAGCTCGTGGTGCTAAAGTAATTCTTGTTACAAATGATACTAATATTGATAAAGAAATTTACGATATATTAATTGAAATTCCAAAAACAAATGATTTAATCCAAAATATGCTTACTATTGTACCACTTCAAGTATTATCTTATGAAATAGCTAAATTACGCGGTTGTGACATTGATAAACCTAAAAACTTAGCAAAATCTGTTACAGTAGAATAAAAGGATAACAAAAGTTATCCTTTTTAATTTTCAATTTCTTTTAACATTGATGTAATAAATATACCATAACCTTTACTAGAATCATCTACAACAACATGTGTTACAGCACCGATTAATTTACCATCTTGAATAATTGGAGAACCACTCATTCCTTGGACAACTCCATTTGTTCTTTTAAGAAGTTTTTCATCTGTTATTTCAAAGAATATATTTTTTGTTGCATCATTTTTATTAATTTTTAAAATATTTATTTCGAAAGTTTCTTTAGTATCATCTTTTATAACTGTTGTAAAATAAGCTTTACCAAGCTTTATACTAGAACTATCTGCTACTTCAATTAAATTAGCAGTATCTATATTTTTATTGTATACACCATATATTCCGTTTATTTCATTTTTTGTAATTGTCCCATAAGTATCATCAAGCATGTAACTTGCCCTTTTACCACCTGGAGAATTTCTTGTTCCTTTATCTATACCTGTAACATTTGATTTAAAAATTGTTCCATCTTTAATCTCAAATTTTGTTCCTGTTGTTTTTTCCATTATTTCATGTCCAAGTGCACCATACATTTTAGTATTTAGATCAATAAAAGTAAGTGTACCTATTCCTATTATTTTATCTTTAACATATAGACCTGTTTTATACACATTATTAGAGTCTTTATATAAATTTATTTTTGTATTATATGTTTTGTTATTTCTTTCATATGTAACTTCTAATACTTCCGTATTATCTTTGATAGAAGAAGTTAAATCAGATATTATATTAATATCAGTATCATTTATCTTAATTATTCTATCACCGATTCTAAGTCCAGCATCTTTTGCAGGATTTTTTCCATCAATTTGGTAAAAACCTACGACTAACACTCCATTTGAATTAACTTTTATTCCTATATTTTCTCCACCAAGTACAACTTTTTTTGTATAAGCAAAAACTATATTTGGTACACTAATAATAGATATAAGAAATATGAAAATTAGTAGTTTGTTTAAAAATTTTTTTAAATTCATAATAATCATTCCTTTCAAACTACATTATTATTATCTACTAAATCATAAAATATATAATGCTTAAAATTTGGTAAAATAAAAATTACCAAATTATGGTAATTTTAAATAATCATCAATAATCCCTTCTACAGTTTTAACAAAATTATCTTTATTTGAAACATATTTATTAGGAATAAATTTCTTTGCTTCATTTATCGCATCACTAATACTATCAAAATCATCTAAGTTTAAGATATAACCAGCTTTAGTAAAATTATCTATTATTTGTAATTGATGATCATTTGTATGTTCCTTATATTTTTTTAGTCTTGCTACTGCGATTACTTTTTTATTTTTTCTTAATCCTGTTATAATTGAACCAACGCCACCATGAGTAATTAAAATATCACATTTTTCTATCAATTCATCAAATTCATCCATAGGAATAAGTTTTTTTATAATCATATTATTAGAATTAAAATCAGTATACCCTGCTTGAACAATTATTTTCTCTTTTATTTTTCCTTCGTTTATTTCTTTTTCTATTTTGTCAAGTAATCTTTTAAAACTTTTATCTTGAGTACCAAGTGTAACTAATATCATTAAACTTACCTCCTTAATATATCCACCCAATACATATTGCTTTAGGATATAATTTTTTCATTTCTTCCCATTGAACTATAAATGTATCTGCTATTTTGTATACAATTTTACCTGACAAAGTTTTTGTTTTTGAATTAGCAAATGTTTCAATAAATATAATTTTACTTCCAAATAATTTACCTATATAACACATTGGAACTGCTGTATGTGTTCCTGTTGTTATTATAACTTTAGGTCTTATTTTTAAATATAAACAAAATGATTTTATTACATTAAATGAAAATTTAAAAATATAACTAAATATATGATCTTTTGTTCCAAACACAAGATAATAAACATTTTTATATTTATTTTTAAGTGAAATAGTACTGTCAGTTTTTTCTGTTATTAAATATGAATTATATTTAGTAAATAAAGAATTTAACTGCATTAATTCATTAAGATGTCCTCCTGTTGATGAAATAAATAAGACTCTATTATTTTTATTTTTTTTCAACATAATCCCACCCTTTTATAATATTTTTAATATTTCTTCATATATTCTTTCACAATTTTTATTATCAAAATATTTAAAGGTTTTATTTACTTTATTTAAATATTTATCTTCTATTTTAAAATTATTATTAATTATTTTCTTTAGCGAATTTAATAATTCTTTTTCAGTAACACAAATATCCCCAAAACAATCTTTTTTATAATCAAAATATCCTTTTTGATAATGTTTTTTAAAATATTCATCTTGATCAAATTGATAAAGAATTGTTGGCTTTTTCATATATGCAAAATCAAAAAATACACTAGAATAATCAGTTATTAAAAGTTTACTTTCTTTTAATAATGTTTGAACATTATATTCTTCCTTATTTGCTAAAATAATATTATTATCTTCTTTAATATTAAATAAATTTAAATATTTTTGTATTTCAAAATGAGGATAAAAAATTAATTTAGTATTACTTTCTTTTAACAGTTTTATTATTTCTTTATTATTTAAAAATGAATTAATAGTTTCATAATAATCTGAATTTAAAAATAATTCCTTATCACTTAATTTTTCTTTTTTATAAGAAGGTGTTAGAATATAACTTCTCCATGTAGGCATAAATAATATTTGATTTTTTAATTTATAATGATTTAAATTATCAAATCTTGCAAGTCCAGTTAATTTTACCTCATCAATAAATCCATAATTAGGATTTTCTTTTATACTATTAGCCTCATCAACTGTAGAAGTCACAAATATATCTAAACTAATAATATTTTTATTGACAATATTACTAATATCATCTTTAGTTATTCCGTGTTGCAACCAAATGAATTTTTTATTATTTTTTCTATCAAATAATTTTTTATATAATAAATAATTCCAATTTATAATAGTTCCTAAATGTGTTGAAATTAATACTTTAGACATTAAAAATGCTATTTTATGCTCAAAGCTTCCTAATTCAATAACAGGACCAAGTTTTTTAACTTTATCATAATCTTTCTTATTATTTTTATTTATAATATAATAACAATTTATTTCTGGATGTTTTTCTTTTATATATTTAAACATCCAATAACCATTATCTTGTGCTTCTACTCCTCTTTCACAAATTAACCATGCATTCTTATACATCTGCTTTTTAGGATAAAAAAGAAGTATAACATGCCATAAAACCATATCTAAAAATTGAATAAAAAATTTAGGAATTTTTTTAATTATAACAAAAATACTTATTTTTTTCATTTTTTTACCTCTATTAATATAAATGTATTATTTTCATAAATAATATTATATTTTTCTTTTTCTAATTTTTCTTTTATTATATCTTTATTATACGTAATTAAATAATCATAACCATTTTCATTTACTATTTCATTAAATAATTTTATATTGTCTAAATCCAAGTTTTCCTTCATCCAAGCAGTTGCTTCAACTGGATATGTAGAAGTACTTACATATTTGTCATTTAATTTTGGTTTTACTTCTATTACAGAAAATAGTACAACAATTAAAAATGCTACAGTTGTTCCTAAACTTGTTGCAAGTAGTTTTTCTAGCTCTTTTAAGCCTCTCTCATCATATTTATCGAATAACTCTACAATCATTTTTGTTAATATTGCCGCTCCAAATAACAAGAACATAGACTCTTGTCTTCTAGTCATAAACATTAGAAGTGCAAGTCCAGCAAGCATAAATAAATCTTTTAATCTTATTTTAACATCTGTAAATATTAGCAATGCAAATACTGCTGTTAT
>URYZ01000014.1 GCA_900552235.1 uncultured Mycoplasmatota bacterium
ATAACACTTCTAATAAATGTTATGCTAAAAAGAGAATTGTTATCTCTTTTTATTTAAATTACAATATAGAAATAGAGTAAAACTTTTTGATGTTTATCAAATTTCATCACCTCACATTTCTATATATATGAAGCCAAAAATTTTATCAAATGTTGCAAATTTTTAAAATTTTTTCGTTTTTTTCAAACTTTTTTAAAGTTTGCAGGAACAGGGAGTCACCCTGAACTCCCATTTACGCCTAAAAGCGTGGCTTTTAGCAGGATACTTGAAAAATATAGAGGCGACATTTTGACGCCCCTATAAAATTATAGAACTATTATATAAATTGTAATTTGTATAACTGCTTATTCAATAGCTCCTGCAATACATTTATTAAACATATACATTTCCATTTGTATTATTTTATTATTTGTTACATCTTTAACAAGTTTAATTTCATAACCTAAACCTTGATACATTATTGTTTTCATAGTCAAATCATTCTCTTGCTTGACTATTGCAAAAATAGGCTCTCTAAAACTTTCTACTCTGTTTATATCAATAAAAATTATAACACTATATATTGTTGCTAAAATAATTATAATAGACAATACTATTTTTAATGTTTTTTTACAAAACTTTACAACTAAAATCATTGCTATTACTAATAGTCCAAAAATACCTATCATATATTACCTCCATAATTTATTATTCTTTTACTATCCTATCAATAAAGAAATAAATAATTATCATAATTAAAGATACAACCAACCCAATATAAAATTCTGGAAAAGCAAATTCGAAACTATTATGAATACTCATCTCGCCTGTTATATTCATTATGTGCCAAGTAAAGAACTTATATATTTCGGAAATCACAATTCCTATTACTCCTAATCCACCAGAAACTTTATTGATTTTGTTATTCTTAAATGGTAACCATACACCTATAATAAATAATAATACTGATATAATTCCTATTGGATTAAGCAAATTAATTAGACCAGTAATTTCTTGTACACCTTTTAATCCACCATATTGATTTAATAACATTGGTAATAAACTAATAACAAATGCTATTGTTAATATAACTTTCTTCTTCATAAAATACATCCCCCTTTCAAATTACTATTTTTTCTTACTTATCTTTTTAACAAAACAGGTAACTACCTGCTTTTAATTTATTTATGAAAATATAATTTACTTATATAATCTTAAAACTTGATATTGGTATGCTTCATCTTTCTCTGTATAGCCGATTGAAATACCTTTTCCGTTATTTGCTGTTTTACCAGAGTTAATTTTTGTCTTTGCATCTTCTAATAATGTATCAATTTCTGAATCAGTTATTTCACTATTATTTGCTTTAATTAAATATTTAATGTATGAAATAGCATCTGATTCGTATTTGCTAGTTTTATCTACATATAAAAGCGTATAGTTTACAGTTTCAGTTGTTTTATCTCCAGTATATTTTTCTGGAACAACTACTAAATAAACTCCCTCAATCAAACCATACCAATATTCATTGTTACTTTCAGTTAGATAATCAGTTGATGCTGGATTTAAAGAGGAACTATCATTATCCATTACTTGTGTATTAAATTTTGCAACTAAAACATCAACACTTTCTTTTTCAACCCAACCATACTTTTCTTGAGTTTCTTGTAAATCTTTTTTAGCTTCTTCTAAATTATGCTTTGAAAATTGAACTATTGCAACACATATAGTAACAAAAACGATCACAAATATAATAATACCAATTTGTATAATTTTTTTCTTATTCATATTTAATTCTCCTCCTACTTTTTTGCTCATTTTATCACAAAAGCAGATAATTATCAACTAATTACCTGCTCAAAAAATTGTAATTTGTGTTTATAGTTCTATTAAATTCTTTTCAAAGTCTTTAACATAATATTTTATATTTTTTGTACCTTTTGAAATAATTGTATGTCCTTCTTCTTCAAGTAATCTTTTTTGTAATTTTATTCCCTCTGGATATTTAACATTTAATTCTCCATCTGATTTCAAAGTTCTCCAATATGGTGTAATATCTTCATCTCTTTGATAACTAGCCCAAGCAACTATATTTACAAATATACCTGCTGTCATAGGATCAGTGAAGTCTGCATTATTTGTCTTTGCTAGATAATCTCTCATAACACTAACAGTTATAAGTTTTCCCTTTGGTACTTTTTTCATTAACTCATCATAATAAATAGGTGGTGCAAAAAACATTTTAGTTCCACCATATTTTTTTATTATTTTTTCATCTTCTACTATTTGTATTTTAGGCATATCTTTATTGTTGTTCATCATTACATTAAAATCTTTTTTACTTTCATTAGCCATAGTATTCCAACTCCATTTCAAATTGTAATTTGTCTGAATTTTCAAAGGGAGAATAGAACTACTATTCTCTCTTGTAGTAACCCAGTATTTTGCTTTTTTCTATTTATCTAGTTTCCCTTTAATTTTTTCTTGAATCCAATTTTTTTGATTACAATATGGACATCTTAAATATTTCCCCTTTTTTCCATTATTTAGACTAAACATATCTTGGAAAAAAGTAATTGAAAATCTTTTATTACAAGATGGACAAATATAATCATATTTAGAAGAATGGTGATAAATAAGTAAAAGTAGAAGAACAACATCTAATACTATTGCTACTGCTAAATATATTCCTCCCAACATTGAACCTACAATTAAGCTAACAATTAAAAAAATAATATAACTTACTAATAACATATTAACCTCCATTAAAAAAGCATTTTAAACTGGGTTTCTAATAAAACATATTTATATAATGCCATATTAAAGTAAAATTTACAACTGCAACACAAATTACTATTTATTTGTTAGATACATTATATCACAAAAAAAGCAGTCTATTACTGCTCGACTTACTTTTTTTACTTCTTTATTGTGAGAAGTATAATGTGACTTGGAAAAGTCAAATGGTTTAATATTATTCGACAAAATTAGCAATCTATTAAAGTATGTTAATCAATTTCCAGAAAATTAAACAACTCACCTTCAATTGAAATTATATCATTTATAGGTATTTTAGTTTTATCAATAAGTTGAACATATTGTTCTATTATATCTATTTTTTTAACAATACCTTTTTTTTCGACATATCTTCCACCGGACTTTCTAGAATCAAGAATAAAATATGTAAAAATCAATTCTGATTTAATATTTAAATTTTCCTGAATATAAATAAGTTTGTTTCCTAATATTTCTTTTAATCCGTCATCAATTTCGATTTTTTTCTCTGTTAATCGTGCTGTTTCTTTTACTTGTTCTTCATAACCTGTTAAAGCTGCAAATGGAGCAAATTGTGCAGCTCTATTATGTTTACTCATTCTTGGATGATATTTAGGTTCATAATGAGGTAAATTTATAATATCTTCATAATTATCTTCTATCATCCTTTGTGACCTCCAACTTGCGAATTTCTATCAATGGTTGTAGCCCCATCCTCAAGATTCATTCCTTTAAGAATAGCATTTTTACCATATTTATTTTTAATATTTAATAATACATGTTGTAATTTTAATTCATCTTTTTGTTGTAATTTTTCTTTTTCATTTTCAAGTGACCTTTCAACACTATTTGAAAATAAATCTAATTGTTCATAAACAATTTCATTTTTTGCCTTACTTTCATTAACCAAATTGCAGGCTGAAATATTTACTCTTCTAACTAATAAATCTTTATTAATTATTCTTTCAAACAATTCCAAGCATTTTTTTGATAATACTTTAGTCGATGAAGTTCTATAATCCAAATTAATTGTTCCATGAGAATGCTTTGGAACTTGTCTTCCATAATTATCTGTTGTAACTTCACCAAAATAATTTCTACTTATAATAGGATTAGTTAAATTTTCTATATCATAACCAATTGTTAATACTAGTTGATTAGTTACAAGATTTTTTTCTACTAATTCAAGAGATAATAATTCAATCATTTCTCTAACAATTAACTTAGTCTTTTCATATTTATATGGACAATGTAAAACCTGCCCTGACGATATACTATTTCTTTCTGGTTTATATGCTCTTACTTCTTCAATTGTAGTTGGTTCATAACCCCATGCATGATCAATTAATAATTCTGCATTTACACCAAATAATTTATACAATAAATTTTCATTTACAAGTGAACATCTTGCTACATCTCCCATAGTAAACATTCTATTTTGTTCTAGTTTCTTTGCAATGCCCTTTCCAACTCTCCAAAAATCTGTAAGTGGTTTGTGATTCCATAATAGTTTACGATAAGTCATCTCATCTATTTCAGCAATTCTTACACCAATTTCATCAGGTTCTGAATGTTTAGCTACAATATCCATACATATCTTTGCCAAATACATATTAGTTCCAATACCAGCAGTTGCTGTTATACCAGTTGTATGATAAACATCTTGTATCATTTTGGTAACTAATTCTTTTGGTGTCATATTATAAAAATGTAAATAATTAGTAATATCGCAAAAAACTTCATCTATTGAATATACATATATATCTTCAGGAGCTAAATATTTGAGATAAACATTGTATATAGATGTACTATACTTCATATATTTGTACATTTGTGGTGGAGCAATAATATAATCCAATTCTAAAGTTTTATCTTTTTTTAATTCATTATCTAAAAAAGATTTATTTGAAAACTTTTTATAATTATTTTCTTTTCTTCGTTTATAGTTTACCTCTTTAACCTTTTGAATAACTTCAAAGAGTCTTGCTCTTCCACCCAGTCCGTATTGTTTTAATGAAGGAGTAATAGCCAAACAAACTGTTTTTTCTGTTCTTGATTCATCTGCAACAACCAAATTTGTATTTAAAGGATCTAATCCTCTTTCTACACATTCTACTGAGGCATAAAAACTCTTTAAATCAATACACATATATACTTTATTCATTTTTACACCTCCTATATAACTATTATCAATTATATCATACATTTGTTCGTTTAACAATTGGATAAAATTATAATTTAATAAAAAAAGTAAATCATTAATGATCTACTCTATAAATTGTAATTTGTAGTTCTTAATTATTTATATGTTTTTTATTTTTAATTATATATATTATCAAAGTACCTAAACTTATTAATATTAAAATATGCAAAATAAAATGATATAAATCTGGGAAATAACCATCTATACTAAATATTTTTATGCTTCCTCTAAAATAATTTATTTTAGACTCTGTTGTTTGTCCAATTAATTGGTATCCATAATGAAACAAACATTGTATTACTAACCATATACTTAAACAAATAGTTAATATATATTTTCCAATTTTTTCTTTGAATATAAATAGTACTAACGATACTAAATATATAATAAAAAATACACCATCATCATTAAATGAACGCGACACTAAATATGAATCATTAAAATATATACCAATCATATCAAGAAAAAACCATACTAATAAAAAAATAATTGGTATTAAAACATATTTCTTTTTCATACTCAAACTTCCTTTCAAATTACTATCTTATGTTTAGATTATATCACAATGGGCAGATAAGTTTCAACTGAATTACCTGCCCTACTTATTGTAATTTGTACTAATAATTTTCTTTGTTTATTATACTTAATAAAGAATAAAAAGTCATTAATAAACCACTTGATATAAGTATGCCACCTATAATATCAGTAAACCAATGAACACCTGATATTAATCTTCCAACAACAGTTATTGTAATTATAATAATTGATAAATAATTAATAACTTTTGTTATTTTATTATTAAATAACTTTTTATTGATTAAAATAGAACTTCCACAAATGCAAATTGTCATCAATGTATGAGATGATGGGTAAGATGCTTCTAAAAAGCCATTCATTAATATTGGTCTATAATTAATAATTACTTTTTCAAAGAATACATATAAAGCTATTACAATAATATAATATAGTCCTAATAGTATAATCTCTTTATCGACTTTAAATATACTTCTTCTTTTTATTAATTGGATAAGCCCTATAAAAGCATACACTATAGCCATAAAAACAGGAATTAATCCTAACCAATCAGTAATGTGATACCAAATCATATTTACTCCTGTAGTTTCAAAAATAAATTGATTTAAAGTCGCAAACCCTATACTAGAATTGTTTACTCCAATTTGTTTTACATCTACTACTTTGACTAATATTGTAAAAGTTATTGCTATTAAAAGCAAAATTCCACTAATGAGAAAATTTCTTTTTTTGTTGTTCATAATAAATACTCCTTTCTGGGTAATCCCATTTTGAGTTTATTATGAAATTTTATATCTATCAAGAAACTTTCTCTCACTACCTATATATTTGTTTGACACTTTTAGTAACAATGCCTATTTTTAGGCACTTATAATACTTTTTTCTTATTAAAATTATCTTTAATTATCAATGACATTTTTATAATCAATATCATAAACATTATTAATGTTGCATAAGGTTGTCTTGTCATTACAAAAAATAATATTGCAATTGTTTGAATAATAAGTGAAACAATATTAACTATAATTCGTATTTTCTTGTCATCTATAAAATTATATACAATTTCTACAATTCCAATTATAGATATAAAAATCAAAGTAATAAAGTATATTGTTTTTATAGTATTTCCTATATCAGTACAACTAATTAAAGATACTGTATAAAATTTTTCTCCAATTTTTTGTCCATAAAGTGGTAAAAAGATAAATAAAATACTCATTATATCAAGTAATCCATATACTAAATTATTTATTTTTTCAATGTTAGAAGTATTTTCATTTTTAGCAATATCTATTATTTCTTCGTTTGATAATAGTTCATCAATTGAAACATTAAATATTTTTGATATATATTTTAATGAATCAATGCTAGGATAACCTTTCCCACTTTCCCATTTTGATACTGCAGTTCGTGATACATATAATTTTTCTGCAAATTGTTCTTGTGTTAATTTATTTTTATTTCTTAATTCTTGTATTTTTTTGCTAAATTCCATAACTATATTTCTCCTTGACAACTTACTATTTATCTTTCTCTATATTATTTTTAGACATTGTTATTAATTCATATCCATCTTACAGCATCTCATTAGATATTTTTTCTACTTTTTTTGCCATGGTGTCCGCCTTTGGAAAATACTCTATAACGACAGTTTTGTACAATTTTTCTACACCTCCTAATACATAATAAACTAATAAATTACTATTTATAAAGACAAGTAGTAATTATAACTTCAAATGCATACTTACAATTTTATATATTCTAATCTTTAAACCATTTTACTAAAAATGGCTTAATTAATTCGTAAATAAATATTGCCATAAAGTTTATTAAGAATACTATTAATATCAAACTAATATCTATTGATGCTATACTTATTAATTTACCAATAGGTGTAACAAACACTATGAGTTCAATTAAAAGTATCAATAGTAATCCGTAGTTCATTGCTTTATTAGAAAATAATCCCTGTTTAACAACTGACTCTTTCAAGTTTCTACAAGATATAGAATAAACTATCTCCTGTACTACCATTGAAAGAAGTGCTAAAGACATAGCTGTTTCTTGACCATACATTTTTAAACTAATAAAGTAAGTGAGAACTACAAATATAGTTTCAATGATAGCTGAAGATACGATACATGATTTTATAAATGGTGTAAATAATGGTTTATTAATGCCTCTTGGTTTTTTATTCATTATGCTATCTTCACTCTTTTCAAAAGATAAACATATACTAGGAATAGAATCAGTTACCAAATCAATAAATAAAATATAAATTGGTAATAAAATTGTTGTTTTAGTAAGTAGTCCTATAATAATAGTAAATATTTCAGCAAAATTACTTGATAATGAAAATACAATATTATTTCTAATGTTATTATATATTCTTCTTCCTTCTTCAACTGCTACAACTATTGTTGAAAAAGAATCATCCATTAAGACTATGTCTGATGCAGACTTTGTAACATCAGTACCAGTAATGCCCATTCCAACACCAACATGAGCATCTTTAATAGCAGGAGCATCATTTACTCCATCTCCAGTCATTGCTACAATTTTTCCACTATTTTGAAGTGCAAAAACAATTCTTTCTTTATGAACTGGATTTACTCTTGCATACACAGAATACCTTTTAACGATATTTTTTAGTTCTTCATCATTATATTTATCAAGTTCACTCCCAAGTATTGCTTCATTATCATTATCTATAATTCCAACATTTTTTGCAATAGCAGTTGAAGTATCTATAGAATCTCCTGTAATCATTATTGGTCTAATACCAGCATTTTTGCATAAAATAACACTTTTTTTAACACTTTCTCTTGGTGGATCTATTATTCCTAAAATACCAGCAAAAGATAAATCATTTTCCTCTTTTTCTAATTCTTTAATATCTTTTGGTATATAATCTAACTTTTTATAAGCAAACCCTAAAATTCTTAAAGCATTTTTAGAAAAATTCTTAACTTTATCTAAAATTTGTTGTTTTTCAATCTTAGATAGATTTACTTTTTCAATTAAAGAATCCATACTACCTTTGCATAATATATATACATCATTATCAATTTTATTTAAAGTAGTAAACATCTTTCTATCACTATCAAAAGGTATATCTAATATTCTCTCGCATTTTTTTCTCAATTTAAGAGAATCGATTTTTTTATTATATAGATATTCATATAAACAAGTTTCTGTAGGATCACCTACATATTTATCTTCATAAATAAGGCCATCATTACAAAGAGCACATATATAATTAAGCATATTCTCATCTATTACATATTCTTCTTTAACAGTCATTTTATTTTGCGTTATAGTACCTGTCTTATCAGAACAAATAATATCTATTGCTCCAAGTGTTTCTACAGCTTGCATTTGTTTTACTACTGTTTTCTTCTTTGCTAAATTAGATATTCCAACGGATAATGTTATTGTAATTACAGTTGGCAATCCCTCTGGAATAGCAGCCACTGCGAGTGATGAGCATAGAATTATAATTTCAAGTATTGTGTATTTATTAATTAAAGCTAAAATAAATATAAAAATTAAAATAATAAATACTATAAATGTAATTTTTTTAGAAAGTTCTTTTATTTTTAATTGTAATGGTGTTTCTATTCTATCAATTTCATTTAGTGATAATGCAATCTTACCTATCTCAGTATTTTTTCCTGTACTTACAACTATACCAGTACTTTTTCCATTAGTAATGCTTGTTCCTAAAAATAACATATTTTTTTGTTCTTGAAGAATTAAGTTATTTTTTAAAACATCTGAACTTTTTTGAACTGGAACACTTTCTCCAGTTAGCGCTGATTCATCTACTTTTAAACTTTCACATGAAAGTATTCTAATATCAGCAGGAATAGTTTCTCCGGATTCTAAATATATTATATCTCCTGGAACTAATTCTTTAGTGTTTATTACTATTATTTTATCATCTCTTTTAACTTTACAAGTGCTGGTTTCATATTTTTTTAAATCTCTTAATACTAAAGTAGCTTTTTCTTCTTGTATAAATCCAACAATAGCATTTATAAAAACTACAAAAAGTATGACAATAGTATCAGTATACTCGTGAGAATAAAAATATCCATAAAAATATAAAAGTAGTGCAACTACTAATAATATGATGATCATGGTATCGTTAAATTGTTTTAAAAATCTTAAAATCCAAACCTTTTTCTTTTTATTTGGAATAATATTTTGTCCATAATCTTTTAATCTTTTCTCAATTTCTTTACTATCTAATCCATCAATATTACTATTTAAAATTTTAAATATTTCCTCTTCATTTTTAGAATACATTATATTGCTCCTTTTTACCTATATTTCTGAATCTCGAATGCATTTTCTGTATCATATAATCTTTATTTTGCATCTTAATTCATATTTTTTGTTTATATTTTCTTATATTTAAAAATATACATTTTATGTTATCTTCATCTTCAAAAGAATTTGTATATTAAATCTTTACTGTTTTTCAGGTCCTTGTTAGTCAGAAAACCAGTTTTACAATTTTAGCATGTCATTTTTTTATTTCTTCATTCATAATGGTACCTCTGTTTCAACAAATTACTATTTTTCTTCTAATTTCTATTATATCATTTTTTTTGAATCAAGAATAGTCTAATTTAACTTTTAATTATTTAATTATTTAACAAATAAATCTATGGTGGGATACTTTAACATTTGCCTGATTTACCTTAGCATAATGTAAAGTAGTATCTATTTTCGTATGTCCTAAAAGTTGTTGAACTTGTTCTATTGGCATACCTTTATCTATTGCCCTTGTCGCTAAAGTTCTTCTAAATTTATGTGGATGTACTCTTGGTAAATTAAGTCTTTCACCTAAATTTCTAAGCCTTATTTCAACACCAGAAATATTTAGCCTATTATATGGTTTCAACAATGAAACAAATAATGCTGGATTATCATCATTTCTATTACTAAGATATTTTTCTAAATGTAATTTTGTTTTAGGATCAAAATACACCTCTCGTTCTTTGTTTCCTTTACCTAAAACTACACAAGATTGATTAATAAAATCTATATCATCAATATTTAAATTTACAAGTTCCCCGACCCTTACTCCAGTAGAAGATAAGAAATCAACTAATGCTAGGTCCCTAATAGTTTTACACCCATCTCTTAATTTTTCAATATTTTCATCGCTATATGTTTCCTTTATTATTGTTTGAGTTTTAATTCTATGAATTCTACGAATAGGACTTTTTAGAATATAGTCTTCACTTTCTAGCCAAGAAAAAAAACTAGATAATATTCTCCTTATATTATCTATCGTAACATTTCCACAATCATTGATTGATTGATAACTTACTAGATATTCTCTTAAATCATTGGTATCGATCAATTTTACATTCTTATCTATTTTATTTAACATATCATTAATGGTTTTACTATAATAATCTATTGTTCTAGGAGAACAACCCTCTAATTTCTTAGATGATAAAAAAAGTCCATTATAATCAATATTATTATTTAAGGCATTTTCTTTTTCAATAAAATCTATATTACAAAGTGTACAAGTAAGATTCTTTTTTAATTGTTCTAGTTGATAATTATTTAGGTAATTATTCATATCAGCAACAATACTATTAATTAATTTATCTTTCATTAGTTATAGTCCTTTTCATTATTTTGAAATAACTTACTAAATTCTTTTTGAGCATCTTCCATTTCATCATTTATTTTTCTAATAGCATTCTCAACTTGATATCTATTTTTAAATTTTGATTTAGGATTACTATTTGATAAATAATTTTTTAATATATTAAATCTACTTTTTTTCTTATTTTTTAAATAATCATTTAGTATTATTTCTTCTATAATTTTATCTTCATTAATATGATTTTTCTTTTTATTTTTATAATAATAATTTGCATGATTTACAATTGCATTAAATACATAGTTATCTAAATATTCTTTTTTTGTATCTATTAAAGTTGTATCTGTTTTATTATTTTTAATATTATTATCATTTGATATTTTCTCAAAATAATTATTTATTTCAGATAAACACTTTTTAAAGTTTTTATATTCATTTTGGAATTCAGGATTCTTTTTAGAAAATATATATTTTTTTATATTCTTAGTTAAATCTTTTATCTCTTGTTCTTTAATAGAATTGAATTTAATTCTATTAGTATTATTATGTCTTTTTTCATATAACAATTTACCTAATCTTAAAATATTTTCTTCTAAAATTAAATCCTCCTTATCCCTTAATAAAAAGTTCTTTTCTCTAGGATTAAAATATTTTTTTAACTCTTCTATTTCTTTATTTGTTTCTTTTAATAAAGGTGTATATATTTTTTCTTTTTCAATTATGTGTTCTACTTCATTTTTTAAAAAGTTTATTTCATCTTCAGATATAATGCCTACTCTTTTATATCCTACTTTTTTACCACAATATTGAAAATTAGGTTCTTTCTCAATAAATGAAAAATGAAAATGTAAATTATCCGTATCAGTATGAAGTGATAATTGATAACTCATTTTATTAATATCTTTATATCCACATTTTTTTAAAAACATTGGTATAACTTCTTTTACCATTAATTGCTCTAATTTATGAATTTCAATATTCTCATTAATATAATCATTATTAAAAGAAACAACACACTTTGATAAATTAGAATTATTTATATATTTAGCATATTGTTTCTTTCTTTTTTCTATATCTTCTTTAGTTGCTAATTTACCGTTTTCTAATATCAGATTCATTTTTTCATTTTTATTTATATCACCAGTATAATAATCAAAAATATTCATAGCTTGTTTTTTAACATTAGAATAATAGTCAAACATACCTACTGTTCTTTTTATTATTTTATTTTCACTTCTTCTATGTCTATCAGGATTATTAATAGCAAGTTCAAATTTATAATTAAAAACTACTTTAGGACTATTAATCATCTTCACCTATAATTCTTTTCTTAAAGAATTCTTTTAATGCATCATTTCTATTTGGATTTGTTAAATTAACTATTTCTAAATCAGAGTTTACTAATACACATTGAATAAGATATATTTTGATTTTGATATCCTGCTCTTTCTTTCAATAAATTTTTAGTGTCATAATCTTTAGCAGACTTATCAAAATTTATAATCAACTCATTTTGCTTAATAACAACAGTCATTAATCTAACATTAGTTTTATATACTACTTCTTTCATTAAATAGTTTCTATGTATTCCATTAAATTTCTTTAAAATCTTCTCGTCTAATTTATCAAATAATTGAATAGTTTCAACCCTCTTGTTGGAAGTCAATTTTTTGTAATCACTGGTATTTATATCAAATAATTTTGCACCTATTTTCTTACTTTTTTTCTTTACATTTTTGGTTACTACGGTTTCACTGTTTGGAATAACAACAGGTGAATTATTAAAATATAATACCCCGTCATATATCAAATCATAGTTAGTATTAACATCAATCTTGGTAATTTGTTTTATAGAATTTAAAGGGTTCTCAATAAACTTAAATGTGTTCCTGTATTCACCAGAAGATTACAAGAGTTTTCAAAAACTTGTAAAAAAGTCTGATGTCCATGTCCTCCTGCTTTCCAACATCTTAAAGTTGAACCAGTTACCTTAACACTTCCTGTATCATAAAAAGTATCTTTTTCTAAATTAACAACCCCTTCTTCTACTGCTGATGCTGTTGTTATTATTTTGAACGTACCTACCATTTGGTGATTAGCAAATAAAAAAGGAATATATTAATTACATTCCTTAATTGTATTCCATTCTATTTCTTTGAATCCTATTAAAACTATATCATCTAATTCTAATAAAGGTCTTTTTACAAGCATACCATCTGTACTTAAAATTTGTAATTTTTCTTCATATGACATAGTTTTAATTTTGTCTTTGAGTTTTAATTCTCTATATTTTAATCCACTGGTATTGAAAAATCTATTAATGTCTTTTCCTGATTTTTGAATTAATCTATGTAATTCTTTTTGATTTAATTTTTCTTCAACAATATTTCTAGTTTCAAAAGCAATTTTTTTTGAAACTAAATAATTTTTTGCTTTCTGACATGTACTACACTTAGGATATTCAATTAACAACATATTTTTAATCCTTTAAAATAAAATTAATCTTCAACTAATTCAAAATATTCTTTACCAACACCACATAAAGGACACTTAAAATCATCAGGTAATTCATCAGCTTCGTGGATATATCCACAAATAGAGCATTTCCATTTTTTTGTTTTACTAGTTTTATCTGACTGACTTATACTTGTTTCTTCATATGTAGGTGCGTTTTTAGGTGAACTTCCTTTTAAATTTTCATGATAATACTTATATGTCATAGCATTTTCTTCACTATAATCATCCGCTTCAATAACTTCACCTAAGAATATTGTATGGGTTGATGTTTCCATAGTATCAATTACTTTGCAAACCATATATCCACAAGTATTTTCTAAAACAGGTATTTCTGAAATTTCTTTAAAATTGATTCCATCAAACTTATCAGTATCCTTACTTGATTTAAAACCAAATGTTCCTATAATCTTTGCATCAGTTGTTTCTTTTAATATTGAAACTCCAAACTTATTATTTTCTTTAATTACTTTATTAGTATAATTATCATGGTTAATACTAACTGCAATCACAGAAGGATTTGATGTAACTTGCATAATACTATTTGCAATACAACCAATATTTCTGTCTTTATCTTTACTTGTTACAACATAAACACCATATGATAGATTTCTTAAGACTTTCTTATCCATAATTAACTCCTTGCTGCCCCATCAACAGATAAAATAACTCCTGTTATATAACTTGCCATATCACTTGCTAAAAATAAAAATGCATTTGCTATATCTTCTGGAGTACCAATTCTACCTAAAGGGATTCCTTTAATAATAGGTTCTATAACACTATCAGGTACATCTTTCATCATATCTGTTAATGTAACTCCAGGAGCAACAGCATTAACTCTTATATTATCTTTACCTAATTCTCTAGCTAATGATTTTGTAAGACCATTTACTGCAAACTTACTTGCTGGATATCCACATCCAGATGGTTGTCCATAAATACTAACCATTGAAGAAGTATTTAAGATTACTCCACCACCATTGTTCTTCATATAATCTACAACAGCACGTGAGCAATTAAATACAGCATTTACATTTAAATCAATTATTTTTTTAAAGTCTTCTTCTTTGTAGTCATAGATTTTATCCATTGAACTCATTCCTGCATTATTAACTAGGATATCAATTTTTCCATACTTTTCTATAACATGACTAAATGTTTTTTCAACTGAAGCTAGATCACTTAAATTTGGACAATCTCCATCCACTTCATAATTATCATTTATCTTCTTAAGTTTGTTAATTGCATTATCAACACTTTCTTTTTTAGAGCCTAGTAAAAATACTTTTGCTCCATTTTCTAAAAATTTTTCTACCGTAGCAAATCCAATACCACGAGTACCTCCTGTTACTACAGCAACTTTTCCTTCTAACATATCTTTCCTCCTATAATAAATACTAACTATAACATTATATATTTTTTAAATCTATTCAACTTCTTTTGCCCATAAAGAATGCTTATTACAATATGAATATATTGTTGCTCCTTTTACATATTTAAATGTTGCAATTGGCTCATCACCTGGAGCAAAATAAACTATTTGCTCATTCTTATCATAAACATAACTAATCCATTCTATATAGTGGTCTTCATCCATAACATGATTAACTCTTACATTAATATTTTCACCATCAATTTGATATTCTGGTACATGCTTCTCAAATGAAGCATCTACACTATTAGGTTTTATATTTTCAAGTGTCTCACCACAACATGTAATTCCACAATTATCACAATTACAATCTTTAAATACTTTTAAAAGTGCTCCACACTTATTACATCTTTTTAACATATCTTTCCTCCTTATAATAATATTATACAATAATTTAAATAAATAGCAAGAAAAAAACTATATTATATAGTTTTTAAATAAACATTATACGTAAATTTATTGTGATTATCTATTTTTCTCTTAACCTCAATAGTGTCACATGTTTGATTTTCTAGATAAAGAATATCTTCATCGGTAACACCATTAATATGTCTTGCACCTTTAGTTTTTGCTTTTTCTTCTTCTGATAAATCTAAATATATATCAAGTTTAATGTTATATCTATCTCCATTTATTTTAGATACTATTATCTCATCAAGAAATTTTCTAATAAATTCGTTTAATGAACCACCATTAATTTCATCTTCAATTAATTTTGTCATTATATCAAGATTATCATGACTATTCTTTAGTCTTTCAATTTGCTTTAGGATCATTGTTTTTTTTGCTTTAAAACTCTTAATATTTTGATCATACTTTTCAAATTGAATTTTAAGAGATTCTTTACTTATATCTCCATTAAAAACTAAATCAAGAGCCATTGATTTCTTTTCTTCAATAATTTTTATGTTATTATTAAGCAATTCTAATTCTTTATAATAGTCATCGTTTCTATCTATATTTTCATATAATTTTAGCATATTATCAATAATGATTTTCTTTTGTGGAATGATATTATTCATGATAGATGATATGATATTATATAAGTCTATTTCTGCAATAATTGGAGATTCACATGCTGCCAATCTATGTTGTAAATACATACTACAACTCCATGTAGGTCTATTCTTATTTTTACTACCATGTGATCTTTGAAAATTAGTATTATGCTCCTTACAATATATTTTAGAACTAAAAGCATATTTTAAACCACCAGACCAATAATTATTATTTTCATATCCTTTAGTGCGTGATTTTAATATTTTGTTTGCTTGGTCCCAAAGTTCCTCAGATATAATTGCTGGAATGCTTCCATCTTTACATTTATATAATACTTGTTCATCTAAACTATTTTTCTTTCTTTTTTTTGTTCTATAATCAAGTATTTCATAAGTTTTTGCACGATAATATCCTTTGTATTTTGGATTTTCTATCATACGTTTTAAAGAGTCTTTATCATATAGTTTTCCTTTTTTATTTAGATATCCTAATTCTGATAATCTCTTTGATAGTTTTTGAAAACCATATTTCCCAGTTGCATATAGTTCAAACAATGTTTTAATAAACTTTGATTCATTTTCTACTATTACCAATTTACAATTATCTTTTTTATATCCTGTAATATTTGAACTTCCTAACACATGTCCATTTTCAATCGCTTGTTTATGTCCAAATTTTACTCTGGAAGATAATTTTCTGGATTCATCTTGAGCTAAATTAAA
The DNA here is from genome assembly GCA_900552235.1 of uncultured Mycoplasmatota bacterium. Classification (GTDB taxonomy): domain Bacteria; phylum Bacillota_I; class Bacilli_A; order RF39; family UBA660; genus CAG-611. The sequence continues at coordinate 16,794 of URYZ01000014.1, forward strand.
CATTATATTTAAAATAAGTTCAGAATTGGAATCAAATGTATTTAGATTTTGATTCTCAAAAAATACACCTACTCCAGAATCTTTTAATTCCCTTATATAATGAATACTATCTTCTAAATCACGTGCAAATCTTGATACTTCTTTTGTAATTATTAAATCAAATTTGTTATTTTTTGCATCATGTATCATTTTTTTAAAACTAGGTCGAACATCTACTCTAACACCTGTTTTGCCTTCTTCAATATATCCACCAGAAAATATCCATTTTGGTTTTGATTTAATATAGTTTTCGTAATACTCTAATTGATTATCTAGTGAATTTAATTGAACATCAGAATCTGTTGAAACTCTACAATAATAGCATACACGTAAAGGGAGATTATAAATCTTTTCTCCCAGCATTATTGATTTTAATATTTCATCATATTTCATTATATTACTCCTCTTTTAAATAATAAGTGTTTCGTAGTACTTTAAGATTTTTTAATAATTTGTCATTTACTATTGAAAAAGTTTTTTCATCTATTATATTTTTTTTATATAAATTAGTATTGATTATTATTTGGATTTGAAGTTCAAATATTTTATTATTTATCAATTATTATCACCAATAAATCATATTTATAAATAAAATATTTTATGACTTAAAAGTGGAGTTACGTTCTTAAAAGTTGAACCAGGTTCATAAGTCATCCAAATAGGAAGGTTTCTACTTAATGTTTCCATATTATACTTACTATAATTATTGGGATCATATCCTGGTCGTGAACCCATCCCAAGTATTTCTCCTGTATTAGGATTCATTGCTACTACTAAAGCATTATCAGGATTTAAAATATCCACAATATTATCAAGTTCTCTTTCAATTGACTTTTGAATATTATAATCAATTGTTAGTACAATATCCATTCCACTTACAGGACTTTCATATACTTCTTTTTTATCAAGTCTATTTCCTTTAGCATCACTATAATATTTTATCGCACCATCTGTTCCTTTTAAATAACTATCATACATAAGTTCAATACCTGCTAAGCCCTGATTATCAATTCCTACATAACCTAAAGTATGAGAAAGTAAATCACCATAAGGATAATATCTTTGAGATTCTTTAACTAAATAAACACCTGGTAAATTATAAGATATTATTTTATCTGCAATATCTTTATTTAATCTTCTCCCTTCAGGATGAACTCTTTCTATAGAACTTTTTTTATTAACTCTTTCATAAATAGTATCATAACTAACATTTAATATTTCACTAACAATTTTAGCAGTATACTTTTTATCTTCTACTTGATTAGGAATAATTATTAAGGTAGATGTTGTTTTATTCGTAGCTAAAATAACACCATTCCTATCTAATATTTTACCTCTTTCTGCTGTTATTGGAAGTTCCCTACTCCATAAATCATCTGCTAATAAACTTAGTTTTTTATATTCAATTGTTTGAACGTAAACAATTCTTACTAATATAATTAAAAACAACAATATAAATATAACTAATATTAATCTTATTCTTTCATTTATCTTTGTTTGAAACATATTATTTTCCCTTTCATAATAAATTTATGAAAAATATATTAAAATATTAAAAAAGTAACGCTTATTTTGCGTTACCATATCTTCTATCTCTATTATTAAAATCATCAATTATTTCTAATAATTCATTTGTTGTAAAAGCAGGAAAATAAGTTTTTGTAAAATAAAATTCACTATAAGATAAACTCCATAACATAAAATTACTTATTCTTTGTTCACCACTTGTTCTTATCATTAAATCAATATCAGGAAGCTTATTATATAAATAATCTTTAAATAAGTCCTCTGTAATATCATTTTTATCTATTTTATCATCAATTATTTTCTTACAAGCATCAACTATTTCACTTCTACCACCATAATTCAAACAAAAATTAACAACTAATCCTGTATTATCTTTTGTAGAAGATTCAACTTCTTCAATTATAGATATAATATCTTTACTTAACCCTTCTTTTTTATAAGAGAAAACTACCTTCATATTCTTTTTTATATAAACATCTTTTTCTTCTTTAAAGCCTTTCTTAAATAAATTCATTAAATAATCTACTTCATCTTTACTTCTTTTAAAATTTTCTGTTGAAAAAACAAATAAACTAATATATTTTATATCTAAATTATCATTAACATAATTTATTATTTTCTTTAAATTTTCATACCCTTTTAAATGACCATAACTTCTTATTTTGCCAATACTTTTAGCCCATCTTCCATTACCATCTACAATTATAGCCAAATGATTTAACTTATTCATAAACACCTCACTTATTTAATTCATAAAGAATTATACCTGTTGCCACTCCTACATTTAAGCTTTCTAAATTCTTAGATGTTTTTATATATAAATTTTTATCAACCAAAGCTTTTATATCATTACTCACACCTTTTCCTTCATTTCCCATAACTAATGCAAAAGAAGAGTTATTTTCTATTTTATCAATATTTTCACCGTCATTTACATCTGTTCCATATATTGTAATATTTTTTTCTTTTAAAATTTTTATTACATCTTTCAAGGATGTTCTTACAATATTTAATTTAAAAATATTACCTTCACTAGCACGAATAGCCTTATCATTATATAAATCAACACAAGTATCTCCAAGAACCAGTGTATCAACATTAAATCCTACACAACTTCTTATAATAGTTCCTAAATTACCTGGATCTTGTATATTATCAAGTAAAACATATTTATTTCCTGTAAGTTTATTTTCTTTTTTCTTACAAACACCCAAAATATATGAATTTTCTAAAAAACTAATTTTATTAAAAACATTTTTACTAACATAATTTATTGGAACATCAAACTTTATATTCAAAGTTGTACCTTCAAGAACATATAATTCAAGTAAATAACCCATATTATAAGCCTCTTTTATTATATTTAATGTTTCTATTATAAATTTATTTTCTATATCTCTATACTTTTTTTGTTTTAATTTTACCACTTCTTTAACTTTTTTATTATCTAAACTTGTTATTACCATAAAACTTCCTCCACTTTTTAAATAAAAAACTAAATTAAATTTTTCATTTCTTTTCTATATATTTTATAATTAGGACAATACTTACTAACCACATTCCAAAAATCTTTAGAATGATTAGGATATATTAAATGACTAAGTTCATGCACAATAACATAATCTAAATATTTTATATCCAATTTAATTAGTTCTAAATTTAAAGTAACAATCTTTTTTGTTATATTACAAACTCCCCATTTACTAGTCATTTTTCTTATTCTAAGACTTGGATAACTTATATCTTCTTCAAATAAATTATATATATAATCTAATCTTTCTTTAAATACTTTTAATGCTTCTTCTTTATAAAATTTATCTAAATTAAAATTCTTTCCTATAAAAACATAATCTTTTCCAAAAATAATTTCTTTAGTATTAATAAATCTTTTATCATAACTATTTCCTAAATACATTAGTTTATCACTTAAATTAATATTTTTTCTTTTAATATCATTTATTATCTTATATATATTTAAAGTATTATTTTCAATAAATTTAACAATATCTTTTTCTTTTGTATATTTAGAACAAGTAATATATATTTTTAAGTCATTCTTTACTCTTAAATACATATTTTTAATATCTTTATAAATTATAATAACATCGTAACTTTCATCATTTATATTTAATTTCATCTTATAATTTCCTAAATCTTTTAATTCCCCATTTATTTAAAATAAAGTTAAGAATTATATCTAAAGCTAATACAATAAGAATAGAAAGTTCAATTAAATGATTATACTTAACATTATATTCCATAACAAAAGATACTAAACATAAACATATAATAGTTAAAACAATTGTCCCTATTAATACACTTGTACTTCTTTTAACAATTATTTGATCGTTTAAAGCATCAAACATAGGAAATTTTAAATTTACAATTAAACCATACATACTTACAAATAAATTTAAAAAGCAAGAATAAAATAAAAGTAAATAAGCATCATAAAATTTAATATATCCTTTTAAATATATAACTATTAAAAAGAAAATAACACTAGGTAAAACAAGTAAAATATTTAACTTTAATTTACTATTTAATATTTCTTTTTCACTTAAAGGTAATGCTTTTAACATATAAAAATTTTGTTTTTCCATAGAAATACTACAACAAGTAATATTTGTTAAACATATAACAAATGTAATAATTAAATAAATATAAATTCTTATATCAATATCTTTTCCTATACTAGTAATAATTTTATTATCAAAAATTAAATATATTGTAAATAATATTAGTAAAAAAGGTCCAATTAAAGTATTAAAAACATAAACAAAAGATGAAAAATAGTTTCTTATTTCTTTTTTTAATAAAGATTTATTTTTATTATTATAACTATTTTTATTACTATTTATATTATAATTATTCTTAGTAATAACTTTATTAACATTTATAATTAATTTAAAGTATATATTTTTAAATAATTTAATAAATAAATATAAAATAAGTAAATTAAATATTATATAAATAACTATATATAAAGGATTAATTAAAGATTTATTTATTAAATATAAAGGAA
>URYZ01000015.1 GCA_900552235.1 uncultured Mycoplasmatota bacterium
AGATTTCACTTTGTATATTTTTATTTATGGTTATCATTTTATCACTTACTTTCTTTATTTAACCATTTATATTATATCATTTTTTGCATAAAAAAACGAGATAAGTAAGTTCTTTTATCGGTTAAATAAAGATTTTATCTCGCAAATTTATTATATAACATATTTTAGAAAAAGAAAAGAGCATTGAACTTTGTCAACACTCTGACTATAGATAATTATTTTAAATATTATCTATAGCTTTTATATTACTTATTTTTATCTATTCGAATAACAATTTGATAAACATTATCGAAATCAAATTCTTCTGTTTCTACTTTAAATCCAAATTTTTCTGTGTTTTGAACAGCTTGTCTAAAATTATTAATAGCAAATCTTAAATCATATACTTCATTATTATTAATTTGTGGTATTTTATTTGATGCAGTTTCTTCTTTTATTACATTAGTTTCATTAGTATATGGCACATTAAATAAAGAATCAAAGTCACTTTTTGGTGGTTCTGGTACTTCATTAAATGGATTAGAAGGTATATTAAATTCAGGTAGTTTTGGTTCTTCTACTTTAATTTCTTCTAATTTTTCTGGTTTTACTGGATTAATTAGGCCACTAAAATCATTTAATGTATTATTATTTAAATCATTAACTTTTTCTTCTTTAACTACTTCATCATTTTCTTTTTCTAAAGCTTTTTTATTATTAAGATTATAATTTGCTAAGATTTGTTCAATTGTTAAATTTGAGATATCTTCATTTTTCTTAACTGGCTCTGGATTAGTAAAGAAAATACTATTGTTAACAAAACTATCTTTAACTACAGGAGTTTCTTTTTCCAAAGAAACAGGTTCTACTACTTCATTTTTTATATCAGAAGCACTAAATTCAGGTAGCTTTTCCTCATTATTTATAATATCATTATTATTTATAGGGTTTCTAAAACTGTAATCAGGAGTATATGTACTATTTGGTTTATTTTCCAAATTTGGTAATGTAAATATTGAATCATCTTTTAACACATTTTGTCCTCCCTCAGTATCATTTTCAGTTGTACCACTTGGTTTTCCTGTTAAAAATGCTATTTCATCATCTAGTTGTTTAACTGTCATACGATTCATTATTACTTTATTTAAAAGTTCTTTTTGTTTTGCTTTATCAGGAACATTTAATAAACTTCTAGCGTGTCTTTCTGATATTTGTTCTTTTAATAAAGCATCTTGTACTGATTCATCTAGGTTTAAAAGTCTTAATTTATTAGCTACAGTTGATTGTGATTTTCCTAGATTATTAGCAAGTTCTTCTTGGGTCATATTATCAAGTTTTAAAATTGTATCATAAGTTCTTGCTTCTTCAATAGATGTTAAATTCTTTCTTTGTAAATTTTCTAATAAAGCAATTTTAGCACTTTCTTTATCATCTATATTTCTAACTAAAGCAGGAATTGTTTTTTTACCTGCTATTTGACTAGCACGAAATCTTCTTTCTCCCGCAATTATTTCATATTTATCGCCAATTTTTCTTACTATTATTGGTTGTATTACCCCATGTTCTCTTATTGATAAAGCAAGTTCATTTAAAGCTTGTTCATCAAATACTTCCCTTGGTTGAAATCTATTTGGTAAAATATCATCCATAGAAAGTTCAAATACTTCTTTATCTAAGTTCATAAAAATCCCTCTTTCTATTCTTTTTTTATTAATAAAATCCCTATGTTATCATTATACAAAAAAATTCATATTTTTACAAGTATGTTTTATAATTATTTTTGTAAATTTTAATAGTCTATAATTAACTATTTGAAACATTTATTTTATGATAAAAAGTTTACTTGCAGTTATACTAATTTGATAGAAAAATCAAGAATATTGTTTGAAAACAAAGAACTAACAAATATTAAAAAAATAGAATTTATTTGATACGATTATGAAAATATATCTAGATGCTAAAAAAGCATTAAAATAAGATGATTTTAAAGTGATTAATAAAATTAATTAAATACGTCTGAAAAAATAGGACAGTTGAAATTGAAATTAAAACATGGTAAATATTGCCCAACAAATGTATGTAATATTGAAAAGATGTTTAGAATAATTCCATTAAAAAAGCCATATTTTACAATGGCTTTTTCTTTATTGTTGAAAATTGTCTTGGATAATTTTTTGAAGTAGGGGAAGTATGTTTTAAAATAACTATATTTCTTTCACTTTCTTCAATTGGCAATTTAAAATTAATTACATTTTCTAAACTATAATTTAGTACTTTTAAAGCATTTTTTGAATTATTTAATTCTTCTAAAACATTACCTTTCATAAAGACAAATAATCCACCTGTTTTAGAAAGTTGACATCCAAGTTCAAGAAGAACATTTATTTTAGCTACAGCTCTACTTACTACAACATCAAATAATTCATTTTCCTTATAATCTTCAATTCTTGAATGAACTGTTTTAATATCCTTTAAATTAAGTTTTTCTATAGCTAAATCAAGAAATTTTATTCTTTTTTCAAGTGAATCCACTAAAGTAACAGATAAATTAGGAAACACAATTTTTAAAACTAATCCTGGAAAGCCAGCTCCTGTTCCTATATCGCATATTTTTAAATTTTCTTTTAGATTTATCCCTTTAAACAAAGTAAGTGAGTCATAAAAATGTTTTAAATAAACATCTTCTTCTTTTGTTATTGCTGTTAAATTAACAAATTCATTATAAGAAACAAGAAGTTTATAATATGTATCAAGATCATTTATTTGTTTTTCTGTTAAAAATATTCCAAGGTGTTCTACTTCTTTTAAAAATAGTTTCTTATTCATATTTTCTCCTTTTAAGTTCAATCATTAAAATTGATATATCGGCAGGATTAACACCACTTATTCGCATGGCTTGACCAATTGAAGTAGGATGGATTTTATTTAATTTTTCTCTTGCTTCAAGGGCTAAATTTTGAACACTTTGATAATCAAAATCTTCTGGAATTAAAACATTTTCATATTCAAGCATTTTTTCAGCTTCTTTTTCTTGTTTCTTGATGTATCCTTCATATTTTATATTAATTTCAACCTCATCAATTACTTCATGATCATAAGATTTTGAAACAAATTCTTTTATATCTTCAAAATTTACTTCCGGTCTTTTTAAAATATCATATAAAGATATTCTATCTTTTAAAATAGGGGTATTTATACTTTCTAAATATTCGTTTATTTCTTTTTTAGGAGTTAAATAAGTGCTTTTTAAATAATTTATTAATTCTTCAATATTTTGTTCTTTTTCTATAAATTTATTATATTGTTCATCACTTAAAAGACCAATTTGTTTACCATATTTAGATAATCTTAAATCAGCATTATCATTTCTTAAAAGTAAACGATATTCGCTACGAGATGTAAGTAAACGGTATGGATCTTGAACGCCTTTTGTTACAAGATCATCAATCAATACCCCAATATAAGCTTCATTTCTTTTTAGAACTAATGGGTCTTTTTCTTCAATTTTTAATGAAGCATTAATGCCTGCGATTAAGCCTTGACATGCGGCTTCTTCATAACCACTTGTTCCATTTATTTGACCTGCAGTATAAAGATTTTCAACTAATTTTGTTTCAAGACTTTGTTTTAATTGCAATGGATCAATTGCATCATACTCAATAGCATAAGCATACTTTAATATTTTAGCATTTTCTAAACCTGGTAAAGAATGAACCATCTTTTCTTGGATATCTTCGGGCATACTTGTTGAAAATCCTTGTAAATATATATCAGTATAGTATTTACTTTCTGGTTCTAAGAATAATTGGTGACGTTCTTTATCACTAAAACGAACTATTTTATCTTCAATAGAAGGGCAATATCTTGGTCCAACACCTTCGACATAACCACCATACATACTTGATTTTTCAAGATTTTCTTTTATTATTTCATGTGTAGTAGGGGTAGTATAAATTAAGTAACAATCCTCTTGTTTTAAAACGTCATAATAAATTTTATTTAAATGTGAAAATGTAATAGGTGTAGGATCTCCAGGTTGAAGTAGGGCATCTTTATAATCAATTGTTTCTTTTGCTATTCTTGGAGGAGTACCTGTTTTTAATCTTTTTATTGTAAATCCTAATTTTTTCAAATTATCGCTTAAAAATAGGGAAGGTTTTTCGCCATGTGGACCTCCTGAATGTTTACTGCTTCCACGCAAAATTTGACCTTTCATATATGTTCCTGTTGTTAAAATAACACTTTTTCCATATATTTCTTCACCGGTTGATAATTTTACTCCATAAATTTTATTATCTTTAATAAGTAAATCTTCAACCATACCTTCTTTTACTGTTAGATTTTTTTGATTATTTATTGTTTCAAGCATATTATTATGATAATCAACTTTATCTATTTGTGCTCTTAAAGCCCAAACTGCTGGACCTTTTTTTGTATTAAGTTTTTTTATTTGGAGAATACTTTTATCAGTGTTTTTACCCATTTCTCCCCCTAAAGCATCTATTTCACGGACAACATTACCCTTAGCAGGCCCACCAATTGAAGGATTACATGGAGCATCCGCAATATTATTTATATTTCCTGTTATTAATAAAGTAGGGTGGTTCATTCTACTACTAGCAAGACAAGCTTCACATCCTGCATGGCCTCCACCTACAACTATTACATCATAATTCATAATTACACCTTCTTTTTTCCTTTTCGTATTATACTATTAAATGTTATAAAATTCAATATTTAGATAGAAAAAAGTAAAACCTAAATTTTACTTTCCTACACAAAAATCTCTAAATAAATTATCAAGTAGTTCATCTGTATAAGTTTCTCCAATAATTTCACCTAAAATATTCCATATGTTTTTCAAATCTATTTCTATCATATCTATTGGTAAATCATTTTTTAACCCGTTTTCAACATCTTCTAGTGATTTTTTTGCTTCATATAATCTATTTAATTGATCAACATTACTTACATAATTAAAATCTTTTATATCTAGAAGTTCCATATTAAACATTTCTTTTATTTTTGATGTTAAACTTTCTATTCCTTCGTAATTTAAAGTATTTGTATAAATAATATTATCTTCTTTTATCTTAGATACATCAAGCTTTGTTTCTAAATCATTTTTATTTATAACAATTATTCTTTTTTTATCTTTTGTTTTTTCTAAAATATCTATATCTTCATTTGTTAATTTTTCATTATTATTTAATACTACGATAACAAGGTCTACTTCATCTATTGTTTTTAGTGATTTTAAAACTCCAACTTGTTCTACCACATCACTTGTTTTTCTAATTCCTGCAGTATCAATAAAATTAAGTTGTATACCATCAAGAATAATACTTCCTTCAACTGTATCACGTGTTGTACCTGCAATAGATGTTACAATAGCCTTATCTTCTTTTATTAATTTATTTAAAATACTACTTTTTCCTACATTAGGACGTCCTATAATTGATACGTTTATACCTTCTTTTATTAGCTTAGAATTATTACTATTATTAATTATTTTATCAAGCGATGTTTTAATTTCATCAAGTGATTCTGTAATTTTTTCTTTTGTCATCACTTCTATATCAAGATACTCAGGATAATCAATATTTACTTCAATATTTGATATAATTGATACTAATTTCTTTCTTAATTCTTGAATTTTGGATGTAGTATTACCTTGTAAATTAGATATTGCTATTTTTCTTGCACTTTCACTTTTGGTTGTAATTAAATCCATAATAGCACGTGCTTTTGTAAAATCTATTCTTCCATTTAAAAAAGCTCTTTTTGTAAACTCACCTGGGTCAGCTAATCTACAACCATTTTTAAGTAATACTTCAAGTATTCTTTTTGTTGTAATTATACCTCCATGACAATTTATTTCTACAACATCTTCTGTTGTAAACGTTTTTGGAGATTTCATAACACTAACTAAAACCTCATCGATTACTTCATCATTATCTTTTATATATCCATATGAAATCGTATGACTAGCTTTTTTTAATAAATCTCTTGAAAATACTTTATCAACTATTTTTATAGCATCATTACCACTTACTCTTACTATAGCAATTGCTCCGACACCAAGAGTAGTTGATATAGCTGCGATTGTATCATTCATAAATACACCTTCTTTTTTTCGTGCCTTAATTATATTATTTTTTTATAAAAATAGCAAGTAAAACTTAAAAAAGATTACAAAAAATGTAACCTTTTTATTTTAGTTTTTTTGGTTTTATTACCACATATCTATTTGGTTCTTCACCAAAACTTTCAGTATAAACATCTCTACTGTTTGCAAGTGTATTATGGACAATTCTTCTTGCATAAGAATTCATAGGATCTAAACTTACTTCTATTTTAGTTTTTCCTACAGATTTAGCAGCCATTTTAGCAATATGTTCTATTCTTTTTTGTTTAGCAAGTTTATAATCTGCAACATCAATTACAATTTTATAATTCATTTTTATATTAGTTCTTACTACTTCATTTACTAAAGTTTGAATGGCATCTAAAACAACTCCTGATTTACCAATTAATACTTCATTTTTATTACTTAAAATATTTAAATAAAATAAATCATTTCTTGTTTTAGTTTCAATATTACAATTAACACCCATATCACTTATAATATCCATTAAAAAATCTTTTATCTTTTGTGTTAATTCATCTTTTTGGTAAACTTCAATTACACACATATCAGGATTTTCTTTTTCACTTTTATCACATATTCTTATTATTAAGTCTTCTTCCTTCATATTCATTTTTTTAAACGCTTCTTCTTTTGCTTCCACTAAATGTTGTGCTTCAAAAATTTCTTTTTTCATAATACAACTCTCCTAATAATTAATTATTTGCCCTTTTCTTTATTATATCAGTATAAACATTTTGTAAAATAGTAAATACTGATGATGTTATCCAGTATACAGCGATTGCACTTGATAGTGAAAATCCCATAATACCTATAAAGATAATCATAAAATACATCATACCTTTAGTTTGTTTTTCAATTTCAGGGTTAGCAACAGATTTATTCATTTTAAATGATATAAATGTTGTAGCTACGATTAATACTAGTAATATTAAATAATACCAATCACCATTTCTTAATGCCACAAGTGGGGTAGTACCCATTTGGAATATACCTAAGAAATTTTCTTCAAATATTGCAGGAATTCTATTAATTGCTTCAAGGAATGCAAATAGTAGCGGTATTTGCAAGAAGGCAAATACACATCCGGCCATTGGGCTTATATTATATTTTTTATAAATAGCCATCATTTCTTGTGATTTTTTCATCATAGATTCTTGATCTTGTTTATTTTCATATTTCTTTTCAAGTCTAGCAAGTTCTGGTTGAGCTTTTTTCATATTTTCAGATTGCATTGCAGTTTTTTGCGTAACTGGGAATAAAAGAATTCTTATTCCAATTGTAATTAAAATAATTGCTAAACCTGTTGAATTAACAACTTCTCCTAATTTTACAATCAACCATGCTAATGGTCTAACAAATATACTATTCCAAATACTTTCATATTTTCCTGTTACTTTCATATCTTTACAATCAGGAAGCTTCGATATATCAACATTATTATCTTCATAAATTTTTATCATTTCTTCACTAGTTGGTTTACATAAGATATTTTCTGTAACATTTTGACCAGTAGTAGGACTTACAACTACTTTATTATTTTCATCTTTTAATACTTTTGTACATCCACATAACATAAATACCATAAGTATTAAAATAAATACTTTCTTTTTATCTCTCATCTTTCTTCTCCTTTAATTTATTAAATAAGGATATTAAATTATCTTCAAGTTCTTTATAAGATTTATTTAATGCGTCCTTTCTTATAATTATAATATAATTTTTATTATTTTCATATATATTTTTGTTATTATCTATAATAGATTTAATTTGACGCTTAAGTTTATTCCTATTAACGGCATTACACATGTTTTTAACAAAAGTTATACCAAACTTTGGTATTAAATCATTATTTGTTTCCTTATTTATAATAAAATACTTATTAACAGAACCATTTTTTTTATTTATTATCCTGGTAAAATCATCTTTACTTTTTACAATATTTCTTTTTTTCATAAGTTTACCTCTTTATACAGAAAAACCACTTTTTACAAGTGGTATTATTTTGATAATTTTTTTCTTCCTTTAGCTCTTCTTTTATTAACAATACCTGATTTCATACGTGAGAAAAAACCATGTTTTTTTGCTTTTCTACGATTATTAGGTTGAAATGTTCCTTTTTTCATTCTTTTGCACCTCCAAACTAAATTGCCTTTTTCATTTACTAATTATATGAGAAAGTTAGGCTTTTGTCAATTAAAATTTAATTTTATCCCTTTATTTTTTCTACAATACCATTATCAATATTATAAACAACATCTGCTAAAGTATCAATATCTTCTTTTATATGAGAAGCTACAATTATTATTTTATCCTTTTTCTTTTCTTCATTTAATATTTTTCTTACTTCCTTAGCCGTATCATTTTCTATACCATTTAATGGTTCGTCTAACACAATTAGTTCTGGATCTTCCATTAAAACTTGTGCTATGCCTAATTTTTGTTTTGTTCCTAATGAATATTTACTATATTTTTTATTTATTTCTTCTTTTAAGTTTAATTTTTCTATAGTATCCATTATTTCTTTATCTCCAATTTTATTTTCAATTGATGCAAGTAGTTTAAGATTTTCATATCCCGTCAAATCAGGTAAAAAATTAGGTTTTTCAATTAAACATCTTGTGTTTTTTGGAAAATCATTATTTAAAATGTAGTTATAATTATTTAATAAAACTTCCCCAGTTGATGGAGTATAAAAGCCACATATTATTTTTAATAATACACTTTTTCCACTTCCATTTCTTCCTGTAAAACCATATATCTTTCCACTTTCAAATGTTAAATTAATATCTTTTAATACATATACATCTTTAAATTTTTTAGATAAATTTTTTATTTCTAATTTCATATTTATTCTCCTTTATAAATTTTCAAATATTTTTTTACTTTTATCTTTAATTATTTTACTTATCATAATAATTAATAGTATTAGTATAATTATCATATAAATTATATAATTTTTTAAGTTCCAAACACTTTTGGGTAATATAATAATTAATAGTATTCCCACTATTATAGGTAAAAATTTTGCTTGATTTAATGTAACAAATAAAATATACATTAATAAGAAAATGAATCCTATTAAAGATGTGTAAAAATAATCAGTTAACATTAAATAAATAACGTTATTATCAAATACCTTATTATTTACTAATAAAATTATAACTACTAAAGAGTATTGCAATATTTTTAAAATAAAACTAAACATTAAAAATATAATTACTTTATTAACAAACCATGTTAAAATGTTTGTTCTTAAAAATATATTGTCTAAATTGTATTTAATATCTCTTATAAATAAATCCGTTATTAAAAAAGCTATTATTCCAATATTTAGTAAATACATACATATTTCAAGTGGACCAAATTCTTTTAATATAATATTAGTTCCCATTGAAGTATTTATAATATTTATAAAAGGTATATCAATATTTACATTTATAAATGCTGTAACTATTGGAAATAGTAGAAATAGTAACAATATTCCTTTTCTTTTTTTTAACAAATATAAAATATCAGTAAAGAAAATATATCTTATATTATTTATAGTTTCTTTCTTTTTTAAAATAAACTTATATAATAAAAGTGATATTATTAATAAAATTAATATATAAATACATGAATATAAAACTTCCATAGAAAATGAACTATATTTTATATTATTATAATAATTCCATGGAAAAATTAAAAATTTATTATTAATTATATCACTTGAACTTGAAAGTAAAAATCCCATAATAAATAATGAGTTAAATATACAAACTATTTTTGTTTTAAAATTAATATAAATTAAGCTTTCAATTACACAAAATAATAAACCTAAAATTATATATCTTCCTAAATAGAATATTAAATATAAATTGTTTGTTATATTATAGTTTTGATATAATGTATAACTTCCAGGTTCATATGTCATAAAACATTTAATTGTAAAATATATAAGAAAAAAGATGGTTAAATGTAAGATATTAAATATTAAAACATTTTTTAATAATTCTTTTATGTATCTTTTTTTATTATTTAATCTTATTATATAGAAAGAAAATTCATTATCAAAAGTTGTACATATATTAAGGGTATTAATAAATAATATTAAAAACATAAATATATTAAAAATGTCAAACATAAAAGTATTAAGTATAGAGGAAGTAAATGTTACATTTAGCCCTAAAGCAAAACTTCCATATAAACAAAGAATAATTGTTAAGATTAAAATTATTTTATATCTATCAGTTGAAGCAAAATAATTTAATATTTGATAAGTATTATGCGTTTTGTTTTTCACTATTTTCTATTACCTCCTGCTTATTTTGATAAAATTTATATAAAATAAATGTAGATAATCCCTGCAAAATAAAGGAAACTAATAACATTTTTATTAAATTTATTTTAGTATCAGTAAAAAAGTATCCTGTTATATTAAATATTTCTTCAGAAACATTTAAATTTAATAATTTATATAAGATAAAAGCGTATATAACTACATAAATAATAATGTCAATAATTAAAAATAAGATATATCCCATAATTATAGCAAGAGTAGTATTTTTTGTTTTTTTAATACAAAATAGTCCAATATTGGCATAAAAAATGCTCATAAAATAAGTAATAAATAAAAATCCTATAAAATACATAAAGAAATGATTATACTTAAATTCACTATAAACCGCGATAGAGTAAACACTACTTGCTATTTTTGTATTAAATCCTGTTAATATTCCAGAAACTAACAATATTACGATAAGAGAAATAGGTATAATTAAAGAAATAGTTAATATAAATTTATATTTATCCTTTAAGTACGATTTATAACTTTGTCTTGTCAAATAATTTTTTAACATTCCACTTGAATACTCTTGATGCAACGTTCCCACAACCATAATCATAATAAGAAGGGGAGATAAAAATTGAAGAACATTATAAACTTCATTTTCAACAATACTATGATAAACAGTATATAAATCAAGTTCTTTTAATCCTTTATATGGGTCATTATTTTCAATAAAAAATTTTAAATTATTTTCATCTTGATAATATGGTAATTTACAAACATAGTGATTAACATTCTTTTTTTCATAGCAATTTTCTTTTATTGTATTATAATCGTCAATAAAATTATAATATGGTTTATAAAATTTATAAAAAGATATTACAATTAATCCTATAATTATTAAAATTGGTATTAGTATGTATTTATTAAATTTCATAAAAAAATCTCCTTTAAAAATAAAGATAGAGTGAATTTTATTTTTAAATTATTAAAAAACTAACATGCTGTGCGAATTGCACTTGGTGACCAATGACCATAATACTTTGTTTCTGTAATAGTTGATTTTTTAGCTCTTAAAAACATTACATACGAACCAGGGTTATTTGAATTTAAATTAGTTGCTTTTGTAGTTATTGTAATCCAATTTGTATCAAGTGCTCCCTCTGTTTGACCATGAAGTCTTATTTCAACATCTCTAGCAGTACCAGTTAAAACATCTTTTGCATAAACCTTTTGAGCACATTGAATTGTATCAAAACTAACTTTTTCTTGAGAACGGCTTACATGAGTAGCTTTAAAAGCAGGAAGATTTATATCATTAAATGTATAAGCAAATACTTTTGTTAAAGTTATAATTAATGTTATTGTAAATAATATTGCCGTATATTTTAAAACTTTTTTCATTTAATTCTCCTTTCATTTAATATTTTTTACTACCGAACACTCTATCTTTAATTAGAGTATAAAATAATTGACATATTTTGTCAATTAAATTTTAACCAATTGTTAAATCAATTAGTTTTTAACTTTTTTAGTTAATATCTGTAGTTAATTTATGATAAAAAATTATTAATATTTAAAAATTAACAATATTTTAGTTAATAACTGCAGTTATTTTATTCTTATATAATATATATTTTAATATTTATTAACCATTGTTAACAGTTATTAACAATTTATTTATAACATAATGTTAATTAAAATAATAACTTTTTTCTTGAAATTTGTTAAAAAGTCATTTATTATATATAGACAAAGGGTTTTATATGTTGAAAACTATGTTAATAAGTTAGTTAATTTCTGTTTGGGTATTTTATTTTTTTTAATAATGTATTACAATTAAATTGACTTAAAAAATCTTATGGGGAAGGAGGTTATAATATGAATGATAGTATATGGAATAAAACATTATTAAGTATTAAAAATATTATAGATCCTCTTCCTTTTAATACATGGTTTAGTAATATTGAATTTATTGATATTCAAGATGATAAATTAAGATTATGCGTACCATATTTACTTTATAAAACACATATTGAACAAAACTATAAAGAAATAATAATAGATAATTTTAATAATAATTCTAGTTTTAAAATAAATGATATTATCTTTATTTTAAAGGAAAATCTTAATGAAATACTTGATAAAGAAAAAGAAAATACTGAAACTAAAGATGTAACGGAAGATGTTTATAAACCTAAAAAGGCAATTAATTCTAATTTAAATAAAAATTATACTTTTGATACATTTGTTGTAGGCGAATCAAATAAATTTGCACAAGCAGCAGCGCTTGCAGTAGCAGAAAATCCTGGTAAAATGTATAATCCTTTATTTATATATGGTAATAGTGGACTTGGTAAAACCCATCTTATGCATGCTATAGGAAATTACATAGAAGAAAAACACAAAAAACGTGTCTTATATGTTACGTGTGATCAATTTCTTGAAGATTTTATGGGACTATCAAGAAAAAATAATGTTAACAATAACAATTTAGATTATATGGAATTTTTTAAAAGTAAATATCGTGATATTGATGTGTTAATAATAGATGATATCCAATTTCTTGGTGGTGCAACAGCATCACAACAAGAATTTTTCCACACATTTAACAATTTACATAATGATTCTAAACAAATAATAGTATCATCAGATAGATCACCAGATGATTTAAAATTTTTAGAAGATAGGCTTAGAACTAGATTTTGTTGGGGATTGCAAGTTGATATAGCACCACCTGAATTTGAATTAAAAGTAGCCATTATAAGAAAAAAATTAAATGGAGAAAAATTAAAAATAAACGATGATGTTATTAATTTTATCGCCTCAAATGTTGGAAATGACGTAAGACAACTTGAAGGTTCAATTACAAGACTTGTTGCTTATTCAGTAATTATGGGTGTTAATAATCCTACTTTGGAATTCGCCATGGAAGCTTTAAAAGAATTTACAAAAAAACCAAGTGGTACAGATCAAAATAATATAAGAAGAATTCAAAAAAGTGTTGCCAATTTCTATAAAATATCTTATGAGGATATAAAATCTAATAAAAGGCCCCCAAATATAGCTATACCAAGGCAAGTTGCCATGTATTTATGTCGGAAATTAACTAATGAATCATTTGAAAGAATAGGAATTGAGTTCGGTGGAAAAAATCATGCAACCGTAATGCACTCATGTAATAAAATAGAAACTTCACTAAAAAGTAATATGGAATTAAAAGAAGCAATCATTCATATTGAACAAGAGTTAAAATAATGTTAATTTCAGTTAATAATTGTTAAAAAAAATTTTTTAGAAACACTGATATATAAGCAAATAAAAAGTTATTAACAGATATTAACTGCTATAATAATAAAAAAATAAATAATAAAAGAAAGAAGGAATTTTTATGAAATTTAAAATTAGAAAGAATGTTTTAGCCGAAGCATTAAATAATGTATCAAAAGCATTATCATCAAAAAATATTGTTCCTATATTATCAGGAATAAAATTTAATTTAACAAAAGAAAAGCTTATCTTAACAGCATCAGATAATGATATTACAATTCAAACTGAAATAGAAAAAAGTGAAGATTTAGAAATTACAACTCCAGGAAGTATAGTAATAAAAGGTAAATATGTTTTAGATATAATAAGAAAGTTAGATTCAGAATTTATTAATATTGAAATAATTGATGATTATAAAGTCCTTATTTATACAGAAAATAGTGAGTTTAATTTAAATGGTATTGATGCTAGAGAATATCCACCAATTGATTTGAGTTTAAATGATGATTTTATCAGTTTATCAGTAAAAGATTTTAAAAATATTGTTAATCAAACAAATTATGCTTCGAGTACTGATGAATCAAGAATAGTACTAACAGGTTTAAACTTAAAGACAAATAAAGATATGCTTGAATGTAGTGCAACAGATTCTTATAGATTATCACTAAAAAAATATAAAATGGAAAAATCATTAACAAAGGATGTTAATATCATTATTCCAAGTAGAAATTTAATAGAACTTTTAAAATTATTCTTTGATGAGTCTGAAGAAATGTTAAATATATATATTTTTGGTAATAAAATTATTTTCAAATTTAATAATATTATTTTCCAATCAAGATTAATTAATGGAAGTTATCCAAATACTGTTAATTTAATACCTAATGAAACATTATTTGATTTAAGAATTAATAAAAGAGAATTTTATAATATGGTTGATAGAGCTTCAATTTTAAATAATGATAGGGATAATAACATTATTACTTTAGAAATTAACAATAATTTGTTAAAAATTACTTCTATGTCACTTGAAATAGGTAAAGTAGAAGAAAAACTTGCCATTAATTGTAGTGATAATATTAAAATATCATTTAGCAGTAAATATATGATGGATGCTTTAAGGACAATATCAACAGAAGATGTTATTATTAGTTTTGTGGGAGAAATAAAACCTATTTTATTAAGAGAAAGTAGTAACAATGATTTAATTGGATTAATTTTACCAATTAGAACATATTAAGATAAATTAAGACAAAAAACGACAGAAAAATATGTTACATTTTATGTGTAATATATTTTTTATATTATTACTAAGTACAGGGGGATATTATGGAATATGAAATTAATAGCAATACTTTAGCTATAATTCCTTATCAAAAAGGAAAAAGTAAAATACTTGAGTTAAATGATGAATATATCGTTAATTTAACACCATATCAAGTAATTGAGAATAGTTGTAGTTATTATGGAAGTTCATTAAATGGCAGGATGAATGGAGCAAGAAGTATTTTAGGTTCAGTTTATAAAATACCAGTGATGGTTGAAGAAACTAATAATTTAATATTTTTTCCAACAACGGCAATTGAAAATGAAAAAAATGTTTGGATAGGCTCAAATAATATTTTAAATTATCATAAAAAAGGAAAAAATACAGTAGTAGAATGGAAAAATAATAAAAAAACTGAGTTTAATATTCCTATTTTATCTATAGAAACACAACTATTAAGAGTTAACAAATTAATAACTATAACAAAACAACGAAAAAATTATTAAAAAAGGGTGAAATTTTCAAAAAAAGCACCCTTTTTTGCCGTTTTTATGGTATAATTAATATGTAAGTATAGGACTACTAGTTTTGGGAGTTGATGTAAATTTGACAAAAAAATGAGTAAATTTTATGTATCTTGAAAAAATTAAGATAAAAAACTTTAAAAAAATTATAAAATTAGAAACTGAATTAAATAAAAATATTAACATTTTTATTGGAAACAACGCTCAAGGAAAAACTAGTATCTTAGAAAGTATATATGTTCTTGCACTTACAAAGCCATCAAAATCTGTTGAAGAAAGTGATTTAATAAACAAATCAAGTAATTTTTCATTAATAAAAGGAACATTAGTAAATGAAAAAAGTAAAAAAGAAATGGAATTTATTTTAACTAATCAACAAAAAACGCTTAAAATTAATAAAAAAGAAATCAAAAAAGTTGGAGATTATTTAACAAACTTAAATGTTATTATGTTTAGTCCTGATGATTTAGATATAATAAAAAAATCACCACTTGTAAGAAGAAATTTATTAAATATTGAATTATGTCAGTTATTTCCTAATTATATGAAAGTATTAAATGAATATAATAAAATACTAAAAATAAGAAATGAGTATTTAAGAAAAAATTATGGAAATATGGATAAAGCATATTTTGATATAATAACGGAAAAATTAGTTGATAGACTTATAATTATAAGAAATTATAGACAAAAGTATGTTGAATGTATAAATTCCAAAATTGAAATTATTTATAAAAGGATAATGAAAACGGGCAATTTAAAAGTAGTTTATGATAAAAATATTTCTTTTGAAAGTAAGGAAGAAATTATTAATTATTATAAGGATAATTATTATAATGAATTGGATAAAAAAATGACTCTTTTTGGTATTCAAAAAGATGATTTATTGTTTTATGTTGATGATATGAATTTAAAAGATTATGGTTCACAAGGTCAACAAAGAGTAGCAGTATTATCTTTTAAGCTTGCCGAGATAAACATTTTTAAGGAAACAAAAAAAACTTATCCAATAGTACTTTTAGATGATATTTTTAGTGAACTTGACATTGAAAAAAGAAATAATTTACTTAAATTTATTAAATCAAATATTCAATTTATAATAACAACAACAGATATAAAAAATATAAGTGAAAAAATTGTTGAAAAAGCAAGTATTTTTAAAATAAAAGATGGAAATATAATAAATTATGGAAGGAAGAAAAATTATGGAACAACAAAAACATTATGATTCTAGTGATATTCAAGTTCTTGAAGGACTTGAAGCAGTAAGAAAAAGACCTGGAATGTATATAGGAACAACAGATGTTAAAGGACTTCATCATCTTGTATGGGAAATTGTAGATAATTCAATAGATGAAGCTTTGGCGGGATATTGTAAACATATTGAAATAGTAATTAACAAAGATAATTCAATAACAGTAAAAGATGACGGAAGGGGTATTCCAACAGAAATTCACCCAAAAACAAAAATATCTACAGTAGAAACTGTTTATACTGTATTACATGCTGGAGGTAAATTTGGAGGTGGAGGATATAAGGTATCTGGAGGACTTCATGGTGTAGGTGCCAGTGTTGTTAATGCTTTATCCAAATGGTTAGAGGTAACTGTATATAAAAATGGACAAGTACATTTTATAAGGTTTGAAAATGGTGGACATACTGTTGAACCTTTAAAAGTAATAGGTACATGTAATGATAATAGAACAGGAACAACTGTAACTTTTAAACCAGATCCTGAGATATTTGATACTGATATATATAATTATGAAACATTAAAAGTTCGTGTTCGTGAATTAGCATTTTTAAATAAAGGTTTATCACTTAATTTAAGAGATGATCGTGATTTAGAAGACACAACTGGAGAAACTTTCTGTTATGAAGGTGGAATTAGCGAATATGTAAGATTTATTAATAAAGATAAAACTGTTTTGCATGAAAATATAATTCACCTTGAAGGAGAAGAGGACGATGTTCAATTTGAAGTAGCTATGCAATATAATAATAGTTATAATGAAAATATTTATTCTTTTGTTAATAACATTAACACACATGATGGAGGAACACATGAAGAAGGAGTAAGAAGAGCATTAACAAGAATTATTAATTCTTATGCAAGAAAAAATAATATGCTAAAAGAAAAAGACGATTCTTTAACAGGAGATGATGTAAAAGAAGGTTTAACAATGATTATATCTTGTAAACATCCAAATCCTCAATTTGAAGGTCAAACTAAAGGTCGTTTAGGAAATAGTGAAGTAAGAAAACTTGCTGATAGTGTATTTTCTAAAGGTTTTGAAAGATTTTTGATGGAAAATCCTGAAGAAGCTAAAATTATTATAAATAAGGCACTACTTGCAAATAGAGCTAGAAATGCTGCAAGAAAAGCAAGAGAAATAACAAGAAAAAGTGATTTAGGAACATCTAATTTCTTTGGTAAATTATCTGACTGTAAAAGCAAAGACCCAAGTGTGTCTGAAATATTTATTGTCGAAGGAGAGTCTGCCGGTGGTTCTGCTAAAAAAGGTAGAGATTCAATGACACAAGCTATTCTTCCTTTAAAAGGAAAAATACTTAATGTTGAAAAAGCAAGACTTGATAAAGCACTAGGTAACGAAGAAATAAGAACAATAATAACAGCATTTGGTACTGGAATTGGTGATGAATTTGATTTATCTAAATTAAGATACGATAAAATTATTATCATGACCGATGCCGATGTTGATGGGAGCCACATAAGAGTACTTTTATTAACTTTATTTTATAGATTCTTTAGACCAATTGTTGAAAAAGGACATGTATATGCAGCTCAACCACCGCTTTTTAGAATTATGCATGGTAAAACAAGAAAATATGTTCTTGATGAAAAAGAAAAAGATGATTATTTAGCATCTCTTCCAGAAAATGTAAGAAATCGTGCTGAAATTGCCCGTATGAAAGGACTTGGTGAAATGGATGCTGAAGAATTAAATGAAACAACAATGGATATTGAAAAAAGAGTATTAAGAAAGATAACTGTAGATGATTGTATGGCGGCAGATTCAATATTTGAAAAACTTATGGGTGATGAAGTTGAACCAAGAAGATTATTTATTGAAGAAAATGCCAAATTTGTTGAAAATCTTGATATTTAGGAGGAAAATTTATGGATAATGAAGAAAAAACAACTGAAAATGAAGTAACACAAGAACAAAAAGATGAGTTTGGTGGAACATTTCATGAAAGAGATAGTCATAATATAAATGATATTGTTAGTGAAGTTAAAACATCATTCCTTGATTATTCGATGAGTGTTATTACATCCCGTGCTATACCAGATTTAAGAGATGGATTAAAACCAGTCCACCGAAGAATTTTATGGAGTATGTTTGAAGAAGGAAATACTCCTGATAAACCACATAAAAAATCAGCTACTACTGTTGGTTATGTTATGGGACATTATCATCCACATGGCGATAGTTCAATATATGAGGCAATGGTAAGACTTGCTCAAGATTTTAACCAGAGATATATGTTAGTTGATGGTCATGGTAATTTTGGTAATATTGAAGGTGACGGAGCAGCGGCATACCGTTATACTGAAGCAAGACTATCTAAAATATCTCTGGAACTTTTAAGAGATATCAGAAAAGACACTGTTGATATGGATGATAACTTTGATGTTACAAGTAAAGAACCAAGAGTACTTCCATCAAGATTTCCAAATGTTTTAGTTAATGGATCTATGGGAATTGCAGTTGGTATGGCAACAAATATACCTCCACATAATTTAGGAGAAGTAATTGATGGTTGTGTTGCTTATATTGATAACCCTGAAATAGATACTTTAGGTCTTATGAAACACATAAAAGGGCCTGATTTTCCAACAGGTGGTATTATTTTAGGGAACTCTGGTATTAAAAAAGCTTATGATACTGGTAGAGGGTCTATAACAATTAGAAGTAAAGCAATTATTGAAGAACATGGTAATCACAATAATATTGTTATAACAGAAGTACCATATGGTGTTAACACTTTGGATTTAAAAAATAAAGTAGGAGAACTTGTTAGAGACAAGATAATTGATGGAATTTCAGACTATCATACTGATTTAAAAGATGGTGTTAAAATAACAATTACTTTAAAAAAGGATGCTAACCCACAAGTTGTACTTAATAATTTATATAAACATACTAATTTTCAAATTAGTTATGGAATTATTTTCTTAGTAATTGATGATGGAACCCCAAGAACATTACCACTTAAAGATATAATTGTTAAATATATAGACCATCAAAGAACAGTTATAATAAGAAGAACAAAATTTGATCTTGATAAAGCTGAAGCTAGAGTTCATATTTTAGAAGGCTATAAAATAGCTCTTGATCATTTAGATGATGTAATTAAAATAATTCGTGAATCTGAAACAGATATTATAGCTAAAGAAGAATTAATTAAAAGATTTGGATTTAGTGACATTCAAGTTGATGCTATATTAGAATTAAAACTACGCCGTTTAACTGGATTAGAAAGAGATAAAATTGAGCAAGAATTAGCTGAAACTTTAAAATTAATTGAAGAATTAAAATCAATTTTAGCTAGTCGTGAAAAAATTGATAATATAATTAAAACAGAAATGCTTGAAATTAAAGAAAAATATGCTGATGAAAGAAGAACATCAATTGATATGACTGCAATTGATTATATTGAAGATGAATCTTTAATTCCTCAAGAAAATATAATGATATCACTTACAGAAAAAGGATATATCAAACGTTTGGCCGTAAATACTTATAGAACACAAAATCGTGGCGGTGTTGGTATAAAAGGAATGACAACAAATGAAGAAGACAATGTTAATAAATTAATTACATCGTCAACACATGATGATATATTGTTCTTTAGTAATTATGGAAAAGTTTATAGAGTAAGAGGATATGAAATTCCACTTGGAAGTAGGCAATCAAAAGGATTACCAATAATTAACTTAATTCCAATTGAAAAAGAAGAAAAAATCACATCAATTATTTCAATAGATCCAAAAGAAGTAAATGATGAAAAGAATTTAGTATTTGTAACTAAACAAGGTTTAGTAAAAAGAACTAATATTAAGGAATTTGAATCAATAAGAAATAATGGTAAGATAGCTATTACATTAAAGGAAGATGATGAATTAATAAATGTTAATTTAACAGATGGCTCAAATGAAATAATAATTGCTGCTAATAATGGTAGAATGGTTAGATTTAATGAAAAAGAAGTTAGATTAATGGGTAGAACTGCCAGTGGTGTAAAAGGTATTGAACTTGATAATTCATATGTAATTGGTGCAGAAGTAGCAGATAGTTCTAAATTAATATTGGTTATAACAGAAAAAGGATATGGTAAAAAAACTGAAACAGATGAATATAGATTAACTCATCGTGGTGGTAAAGGAGTAAAAGCTCTTAATATTACTGATAAAAATGGTTTAATCGTAGCATTTAAATCAGTTGTAGGAGATGAAGATATTATTATTACAACCAATAGTGGTATAGTTATAAGACTAGATGTTAACAAAATATCTACATTAAAACGTAATACTCAAGGAGTAAGGTTAATATCATTAAAAGATAATCAAATAGTAACAAATGTTACAATAACAGCAAAGGAAGAACTTGAAGAAGAAACAATTGAAGAATAATAAAAGTAATGTTCCACGTGGAACATTACTTTTTTAATAATATAATTTTGTAATTTTTTTGTTACAAATTATTTCCCGGGAAA
>URYZ01000016.1 GCA_900552235.1 uncultured Mycoplasmatota bacterium
AAGCATTCTACGCAAATCATCAAATGTTTCAGTTATCGGTGCAACACGATTATTTTTTATATCATCCTCTGCCTCAGCTAATATTTCAAGTAACTCTATACGTGCTTTCATATTTTTATATTCTTCATATATTTAATTAGAAAGGAAAATATTATGAATGAATATAAAAGTGTAACTAAATTTTTAAGTAAGAATGAAGAACAAAAAACATTTAAAAGTTTTATTAAGAATTTATTTTCTAAAATATTTATATGTTTAATAATTCTTTTAGTTTGTTTAATTGTAGTAAAATATGATAAGAATAACAAAAATTTAATAAATAGTTTTTTATTAAAAAATGATTTATCTTTTGCTAAATTAAATAATTTATATGAAAAATATATAGGAAATATCTTACCATTTGAAACAAAAAAGAATAATAATATTACAAGCGTATTTAATGAAAAGTTTGTTTATAAAGACATAAGTATTTATAAAAATGGTTATAAACTAGAAGTAGATAACGATTATTATATTCCTTTAATTGAAAGTGGTGTAGTTGTTTTTGTTGGAGAAAATGAAGATTATGGCAAAACAGTTATTGTAGAACAAGTAGATGGTGTTTGTGTAACTTATGGGAATATTTCTAGTTTAAATGTTAATTTATATGATTATGTAAGTAAAGGAGAATTCTTAGGAAGTAGTAATGGATCTTATTTATATTTAGTATTTGAAAAAGATGGAAAGTATTTAAAATATAATGACTTTATTTAAAAAAATATATATTCACCCCTTAACAATTCTTTTATCTATTGTAGTAGCATTAACAGGAATGTATAAAGATTTCCTAATAATATTTTTAATTATTATAATTCATGAGTTTGGTCATTTACTTATGGCTTTACTTTTTAAATGGAATATAGATAAAATATCAATCTATCCTTATGGAGGATGTGTAAAGTTTAATGAAAAAATAAATAGACCTTTAAAAGAAGAATTATTAATTTTAATAAGTGGTCCATTTTTTCAAATATTATTTTTTATAATCATAACAATTCTTTATAAAAATAGTATTTTATCATTTAGAAACTATTTACTTTTTAAGACATATCATTATACACTTCTTTTTTTTAATTTACTTCCAATTTATCCCTTAGATGGAGGAAAGATATTAAATGTATTACTAGAGTATATTTTTCCCTATAAAAAAAGTAATAAGTTAATAATAATATTGTCGTATTTAGTACTTGTTTTTCTTTTAATTAGTTATAAAAATATTAATTTAATAATGATGAGCACCTTTTTAATAATAGAAATTACTTTATATTTAAAAAGACAAGATTATTTATTTAATAAGTTTTTACTTGAAAGATACCTTAATGATTATAATTTTAAAAAAATAAAAGTTATTAATGATAAAAGTTATATGTATAGAGATAAAAGACATATGTTAAAAAATAAGAATAAATATATATTAGAGAAAGATTATTTAAAAGAAAGGTTTAAAAGATGAAAAAAATATTAATAATTATTTTAGTGTTATTTATAGGAATGTATATGTTTTATAATATGAATAAAAAAGAAGATAATAATATAACAAATAATTTTGAAGAAGATAGATATATGTTTATATCATATATTGACTATAGTTATTTAAAAGGAAAAGATGAAAATAGTTTAAAAGAAGAAATAGATAAAATAGTATTAAATATAAAAAATAGTAATTTTAATGGCATAATACTTCAAGTAAGAGCATTTAGTGATGCGATATATAACTCTAAAATATATAGTCCTTCTTTAAAGATAGTAAATAATGAAGATGATAAATTAAATTTAGATTTACTTGATTATTTTATTAAAAAATCTCATGAAAATAATATTAAATTAATTGCATGGATAAATCCTTATCGTATAAGAAGTAATAATGATATTTCTAGTATAAGTGAAAATAACGTTGTTTATAAATATTTAAATACTTCAAATGTTGAAATAAAAGAGGGAATATATTTTAATCCTGCAAAGGATGAAGTATTAGATTTAATAGTAAATGGTGTTTTAGAAATTGTAGAAAATTATAATGTTGATGGTATTTTATATGATGATTATTTTTATC
Source organism: uncultured Mycoplasmatota bacterium (assembly GCA_900552235.1). Classification (GTDB taxonomy): domain Bacteria; phylum Bacillota_I; class Bacilli_A; order RF39; family UBA660; genus CAG-611. Next base: position 2,093 of record URYZ01000016.1, read on the forward strand.
CAAGTAAAACATGTGATTTAAAAGATTATGAGTTATATAAAACACAAGGTGGTACAAAGTCTTTAGAAGATTTTAGAAGAGATAATATAAATAAATTAATAACAAAAACTTATGAAAAAATAAAAGAGATAAAAAAAGATGTTTTATTTGGTATAAGTCCATCTGGTAATATGAATAACAATTATAATGATGAATATTTAGATATTAATTATTTAATCGAAAATAAAATAATTGATTTTATTATGCCCCAGATTTATTATGGATTTAATAATACAAGTCTTCCTTTTACAAGTACAGTTAACTCTTGGAGCAGTTTAGTAAAAGATACAAGTATAAAGTTTTATGTTGCTTTAGCTTTATATAAAGCAGGCTTAGAAGATAGATACGCTAAAGATGGGATAAATGAATGGATTAATAATAGTGATATTATTACTAAACAAATAATTGTAAGTAGAAATACTTATAATTATAAAGGATTTTCTCTTTTTAGATATGATTATTTCTTTAATGATGAAAAAAATAATAAACAACTAGTAGATGAAGTATTTTATGTGAAAAATTTATTAAAAGGTTAGTTAAAAAATAAATTTTAAAAGTTTTTATTTATGAAATCCTTTTGCCATGCTATAATTATATATAGAAAAGAGGTAACTTATGAAAAATAAAAAAGGATTTACAATAATAGAATTACTTGCTGTTGTGGTTGTACTTGCTTTATTATCAACATTTGTAGGAATGTCTATAAGTAGATATAGAATTGATGCTAAAAATAAAGAAAGAAATATTTTAAGAGCTACTTTAATAGATGAATTTAATAATTATAGGGTAGCTAATAGTGATAAGTATTTAAATAATACAATTAAGTATAGTTATAATAATGATAGTGATAAAGTATATCTTGCTAAAAAAATTTCATTTAATAAAAATACATGTAATAATATAGAAAATAGTTATATAACTTATTTTAATAAAAAAGATAGACTTTCTAGTATAGATAAAATAAGTGATGATAGTATTACAGAAGAAATGAAAACAAAGTTAAAAGAAAAACTAGAATCTTCAAATGAGGAAGTTTACTGTGTTTATTTTTATTGTGAAGGGGAACTTGTAATTGATGATAGTGATAATGTATATGGAAATAAAGTAGTGGAAACTGTTTTAATAAACGATAATTATAAAGATATTGAAGTAAATTATTGTAGGTGATGGTATGAGTGTTATAAAAGTAATGGATATAAACCTTTCTAACAAAATTGCTGCTGGTGAAGTTGTTGAAAGACTTATGAATATTGTAAAAGAACTAGTAGAAAATGCAATTGATGCTAAAGCAAGTGAGATAAAAATAGAATTAACAGAATCTGGCTTAAAGGAAATTAAGGTTACAGATAATGGATGTGGAATGGATAAAAATGATGCTACAACATGTTTACTTCGCCATGCAACAAGTAAAATTTATGATGATGATGATTTATTTAATATAAATACATTAGGTTTTAGAGGAGAAGCACTCCCATCAATTGCCAGTGTATCTAAAATGGTTATAAAAACATCAACTGGTGAAACAGGAACAGAAGTAGTTGTAAATGGTGGAATAATTGAAAGTGTTAAAGAAAGTGATTTAAGAAAAGGCACATCAATTTCTGTAAGTGATATTTTCTATAATACACCTGCAAGGCTTAAATATTTAAGAAGTTTATATAGTGAACTTGCTAATATTGTTGATTATGTAAATAAAATGGCTTTATCTTATCCTAATGTAAAGTTTGTGTTAGAAAACGATTCTAAGGTTTTATTAAATACAGATGGAAGTGGTAATTTACTTAAAGTAATTAATAGTATTTATGGTCTTAGTGTTACTAAAAAGATGGCTAAAGTAGAAAATAGTAATGATGATTATGAAATAAAAGGGTATATTTCATATCCTGAAGTTAATAGATCAAGTAGAAATAGTATAACTATTTTAGTTAACAATAGATGCATAAAAAACTATGATGTTAATAAAGCAATTATTGATAGTTACCATACATATCTTCCTAAAGATAGATACCCAATTGTAGTTTTAAATATTGATTGTGATCCATTTTTAATAGATGTTAATGTTCATCCAACTAAAATGGATATAAAATTTTCTAAAAAAGAAGAATTAATTACTTTAATATCTAATACTGTTTCTTCGTGTTTAGAAAAACTTTTATTAATTCCAGAAGTTAAATATGAAGATAGACCTATTTCTAATGTTAATGAAGTATCAACAGTAAATAAAAATTTAGATTTTATTGATTTAGAACAAAAAGAAATAAAACCTCAGTTTGAAACATTAAATTTTGATTTTAGTGAAGATTTTAATTATATAAAAGAAGAAGAAACACCTTACAATGAGGAAGAAAAACAACATCATGAAAAATTTAAAATGATTGAACCAAAATGTTTAATTCATGGAACATATATTGTTGGTGAAAATGAAGATGGTTTATATATAATGGATCAACATGCTGTTAACGAAAGAATTAATTATGAATATTATATAAAAAAACTAGGGGAAGATTCTAACCTTACTACAGATTTACTTATTCCAATAAAATTAGAATTTTCTAGTAATGAATATATTATTTTAAAAGAACATTTTAATATATTAGATAGATTACATATAAATTATGAAGAATTTGGTAGTAATACCCTTATAATAAGAAGTCATCCAACATGGATTAAAAAAGGATATGAAGAAGAAAGTTTATATAAAATAATGGAAGTTATTATTCATGAAGAAGATTTTTCAATAGAAAAATTTAATGAAAAAATATCAACGACTCTTGCATGTAAAATGAGTATTAAAGCTAATGAATATGTTAGTTTAGATGAGCTTAGAGTCTTAATAGAAAGATTAAGAGAAACAGAAAATCCTTTTACTTGTCCACATGGAAGACCTACAATTATAAGTTATTCAAAATATGAATTAGAAAAATTATTTAAAAGAGCTATGTAGTTCTTTTTATTTTATATAAGTATAAATAAAATGTTAAAATTTATTTATATTTTTTATAAAATAATGTATAATAATTCTTGGTTAGGAGGAAGTTTTATGGTTATCGAAGGATTAAGTGTTGATAAGATAAAAACTATTTCTAAATTAAAACAGGAAACAGAAGATGTATTAGATTTTAGATTAAAAAGTTATGAAGCGTTTAAAAATATGCCTTTACCTTCTTTTGGACCTTCATTAGATATTGATTTTGATAAAATAATATATTATGCTTCAAATGATAATAAAATTAATTCATCATGGGAAAGTATAGATAAAAATATAACAAATGAATTTGATACACTTGGAGTAATTGAAAGTGAAAAAAATCTTGATGGAATGGGAGTTCAATATGAAAGTGAAGTAATATATCATAATATGATAAAAGAACTTGAAGAAAAAAAAGTTATATTTACTTCAATCGAAGATGCTTTTAAAAAATATCCCGAACTTGTTAAGAAATACTTTTCTAAAATTGTAAAACCTGATGAAAATAAATTTACAGCCTTAAATTGTAGTTGTTTTTCAGGTGGAAGTTTTATTTATATTCCTAAAAATACTACTTTAGATAGACCACTTCAAAGTTATTTTAGAATTAGTAGTAGAAATTTAGGTCAATTTGAAAGAACTTTAATAATAGTAGATGATAATAGTAGTCTTCATTATATCGAAGGATGTACGGCAAGAAATTATACATCAAGTAATTTACATGCGGCAGTTGTTGAAATATATGTTGGTAAAAATAGTACTTGTCGTTATTCTACAATTCAAAATTGGAGTGGTAATGTTTATAATTTAGTTACTAAAAGAGCTTTGGTAGAAGCTTCTGGTAAAATGGAATGGATTGATGGTAATATTGGTTCTTATAAAACAATGAAATATCCTTGTTGTGTTTTAAAAGGAGATAACGCAAGTGGTACTTGTATTACAATAAGTGTTGCTAAAAATAATCAAGAACAAGATACTGGTGCTAAAATGATACATTTAGGGAAAAATACAACTAGTAATATTATTTCGAAAAGTATTGCAAGTTTAGGAGGTACTGCTAATTACAGAGGCAAGGTATATATAGATAAAAATGCAACTAACAGTAATTCTATTGTAAAATGTGATACTTTAATCTTAGATGATATGTCAAAAAGTGATACATTCCCAAATAATATTGTAAAAAATAAATTATCTTTTATCGAACATGAAGCAACTGTATCAAGAATAAGTGAAGATAAACTTTTTTATCTTGAATCAAGAGGTATTCCTAAAGAAAAAGCAATTGAACTTATTGTTCTTGGGTTTGCTGAAAAGTTTAGAGAAGAATTACCTTTAGAATATGCAGTTGAATTAAATAGTTTACTTAAACAGAACTTTTAGTTTTGTTTTTTTAATTGATTATTTGTTAAAATAAAAGCAATAATACTTAAAATAAGTCCAATTATTAAATCATTATTAAGAATAATTTTATAGTTTATTAAACCTGGGATTGTAGATATAACAAAACCAAGTATAGCAAAGTAAGTATAACCAAAATATTTATTTAATAGAAAATTAATTAATTTTGATAGTAAAAAAATAGAAAGTGCTATACCGATAAAAATAGGAATTAAATAATTTATATTTAAAGTATTAATACTAATTAAATAAATATTATAAAAACCTAATATACTAAGAATAACAGTAGAACTTATCCCTGGGATTATCATAGAACATCCTATGATAAACCCTATTATTAAAAGGTAGATAATGTTTATATTTGTAACAACGTTATTCGTTTTACATTTTAAAAAGAGTATTCCTATAAAAAAGGTAAATATAAATATTAAAATATATCTTTTTTTAAATCCTTTTTTAGAAGCTTCTTTAAATAAAGAAGGAATGGTACCGAAAATAAACCCTACAAAAACAAGAGTTGTTATAACATTGTAGTTATTATAAAAATAAAAAATAACATTACTAAATAAAAATGTTCCAAAAAGTACTCCAATAGCAATAGGAAATAAAAATTTAAAGTTAGATTTAAAATCTTTAAAAATATTACTTATGGAATTTATACATTTTTCATATAAGTTTAAACTTACAAGTAGGGCACTTCCACTTATTCCTGGGGTGATATTAGCTATACCTACAAAAAAACCTTTTATAAAATTTTTCATATTCTTTTTCCTCTTTAAATAATATTCAAGTAAGAAGAAAAACATCACTAAAATGTTAATGATGTTTTTTGATAAAAATAATTAAAGTATGCTTGGGGAATGTTTCAAAACATGTATTTTTAATTATTATACGTGAATAATAATGAATTTAAGTAACGAGGATAAAATATATGAAGTATTTTTTACTTTAAATTATTTTATCTAATATATATTATGAAGTTAACAATTTTGTTTATAATATTTTTAACTAGTAAAGATAAAATATTTTATTTTTCTTTTATTTATTGTATAATTAATATGAATAAAAACTTGAAAGGATGTGTTTTATGGAACAAAAAATAATGGATGGAAATAGTGCGTGTAGTTATGTATCTTATAATTTTACAGAAGTAGCAGGAATATACCCAATAACCCCAGCTTCCACTATGGCTGAAAAAGTTGATGAGTATAGTGCAAGCGGTAAAACTAATATGTTTGGGGATGTTGTAAAAGTAGTTGAAATGCAAAGTGAAGCAGGTGCTATAGGAATGGTACATGGTCTTTTACAAAATGGTGTTTTAGCTACAACATATACAGCAAGTCAAGGACTTCTTCTTATGATACCTAATATGTATAAAATTGCAGGAGAACTTTTACCTTGTGTTATTAATGTTGCAGCAAGAACTGTTGCTACACATGCTTTATCTATTATGGGAGATCATAGTGATATTTATAGTACAAGACCAACAGGATTTGCTATTTTTTCTTCTAGTAGTGTACAACAAGTTATGGATTTAACGGGAGTAAGTTATTTATCATCAATTAAAGGTAGAATACCATTTGTTAATTTTTTTGATGGATTTAGAACAAGCCATGAATATAATAAGATAAATGTTATCGATAATGAAATATTTAAAGAATTACTTGATTATAAGGCATTAGAAAACTTTAGGAAAAATTCTCTTGATATAGATAATCCTACAACAAGAGGAACAAATCAAGGTGATATGGTATATTTTGAAGCCGTTGAAGCAAGAAATAAGTATTATGAAAAATTGCCTGATATTGTAAATGATTATATGGAAAAGATAAATAAAAAAATAAATACTAATTATAAACCATTTAATTACTATGGAGATAAAAATGCTAAAAAAGTAATTGTAGCAATGGGTAGTGTTTGTGAAACAGTAAAAGAAGTAATTAAAGAAGAAAAAGGACTTGGTTTAATTGAAGTTCATTTATATAGACCATTTTCAAGTAAATATTTTTTGAATGTTTTACCTAAATCAGTAAGAAAAATAGCCGTTCTTGATCGAACTAAAGAAGCTGCTTCCAATGGGGAACCATTATATTTAGATGTTGTAGAAATTATAAAAAAACATAACTTAAAAATAGAAGTTGTGGGAGGAAGATATGGTCTTTCAAGTAAAAATACAACTAAAAATGATATTGATGCTGTTTATAAATATTTAGATAATAAAATTTTAAAAACATTTACTATTGGAATAAACGATGATGTTAATAATATTTCACTTACTCCTACAACTAGAAACTTTAAAAATACAAGTAAAGAAATATTAATATATGGTTATGGATCTGATGGAATGGTAACAACTAGTAAAAATATTTTAACTTTAATTGGAGAAAAAACACCTTCTTATGTTCAAGGATATTTTGAATATGATAGTAAAAAATCGGGCGGTGTTACTAAATCACATTTAAGATTTAGTAAAGAAGTAATAAATAGTCCATATTATGTTACAAATCCATATATGGTTGTATGTTCTAAAGATACTTACCTTAAAAAATATGATGTTTTAAATAATATTAAAGAAAATGGAATATTTTTACTTAACACAGAAAAAGATATAAATAATTTAAATGAAGTATTGCCAGTTGAAGTAATTAATGAAATAAAAGAAAAGAAGATTAATTTTTATATAATTAATGCAAATAAAATAGCTTATGAAAATAATATACCTAATAAAATAAGTATGATAATGGAAATGGCTATATTAAATTTAATGGGTGAAGTTGATATGTCACTTGTAAAAAAAGAGATGAAACATCTTATTAAAATTAATTTTAGTAAAAAAGGTATTGATGTTGTTAATAGTAATATTAATGCTCTTAGTTCTTCTCTTACTTCTTTAAAAAAGGTGGATATATCTTTATTAACATCAAAAATAAATATGGAAAAAGTGAACAATACTTTATATTCTAAATTGGAACATGCAAGATGTGATTTAATAAAAGTTAGTGATTTTAATTCTAATATAGATGGAGTATTTGAAGGGGGAACATCAGCTTTAGAAAAAAGGGGATTATCTAATATTATTCCTTCTTATGATAAAGATAAATGTATAATGTGTAATATGTGTAGTCTAGTTTGTCCTCATGCTGTAGTAAGACCATATTTACTTGATAAGGAAGAAATAGAAAAAAGTCCACTTTCAGTTAAAGAACACTTAAAAGATGCTAAAATTAAAGATAATGATTTAAGCTTTACAATAGGAATATCAGTTCCTGATTGTACAGGATGTTCTTTATGTAGTATGGTATGCCCAACTAAGGCTATAACATTAAAAAAACAAAATCTTGAAGCTAGACAAAAAGAAATGGAAAGATATAATTATTTACAAACAGTTAGTGAAAAACATGTTTTACCTAAAACAACAATAAAAGGAAGTCAATTTGTTAAACCTAAGTTTGAATTTAGTGGAGCATGTGCAGGATGTGGTGAAACACCTTATTTAAAACTTTTATCACAACTTTTTGGAGATGATTTAATGATTGCTAATGCAACAGGTTGTTCATCAATATATGGTGCTAGTATTCCAAGTATGCCTTATACTGTACCTTGGGTTAATTCATTATTTGAGGATAATGCTGAATTTGGTTATGGTATTCGTGTAGGGGAAGACTTTATGCATGAAAAAGTTAAAAGAGTATTTAAAGAATATAAAAATAAGGTTAATAGTAAAAATAAAAAACTAATAGATAAATATTTAAAATCATATTCTAAAGAAGTTGCAGTAGAAGTATATAATAATTTAGATTATGAAGATTTTAAAGAAATAATTCCATTAAAAAAATATATAAAAGAAAAAACTATTTTCATCGTTGGTGGTGATGGTTGGGCTTATGATATTGGTTATGGTGGAATTGATCATGTTTTAGCTAATAATGAAAACGTTAATATATTAGTTTTAGATACAGAAGTTTATTCTAATACAGGTGGGCAATCTTCTAAATCAACAAGAATGGGAGCAACTGCTAAGTTTGCAAGTTCAGGGAAAAAGACTGCAAAAAAAGATTTAGCAAAAATGGCTTTGAATTATAAAAATGTATATGTTGCAACAGTGTCTTTAGGAGCAAACTATATGCAAACAATAAAAGCATTAACTGAAGCTGCTTCATATAATGGACCATCAATTATAATTTGTTATGCTCCTTGTATTGCCCATGGTATAAAATCTGGTATGAAATCAGCTATTGAAGAAGAAAAACTAGTAACAGAAAGTGGCTATTTTCCACTATTTAGATATAATCCCGAAACAGAAAAGTTTACTATTGATAATAAAGCAGATTTTACTAAATACAACGAGATATTTAATAGAGAAAATAGATATTCTATAAATGAAGAAGAAAAAATATCTTTACTAGAACAAAATAAGAAAAATGCAATTGATAGATATAATGAATATAAAACTTTAGAAGGAAAAGATGAAAAATGATAAATATAGTATTATATGAACCAGAAATGCCACAAAATACAGGTAATATAATGAGAACATGTGTGGCAACAAATGCTAAACTTCATTTAATTGAACCACTTGGTTTTGTTTTAAATGATAATAGTTTAAAAAGATATGGAGTTAATTACTTGGATAAATTAAATTATGAAAAATATATTGATTATGAAGATTTTAAAAGTAAAAATCCAGGAAAATATTATTTCTTTACAAGATATGGTAAAAAGGATCATACAAAATTTGATTTTTCAAACACTACTGATAATATATATTTAATATTTGGTAAAGAATCAACTGGAATACCTCTTGAAATATTAAAAGATAATTTAGATACTTGTGTAAGAATACCTATGAGTTCTAATGTAAGATGTTTAAATGTTTCAAACTCTGTTGCTATTGCAGTATATGAAGTATTAAGACAACAAAATTTTAAAGATTTATCTTTTACAGAAATACAAAAAGGAGAAGACTATTTGCTTAAATAGTTTTTGTCTATTAGCTAGGTTAAATTGTTATTTCTTGACATATTAAATTAAATATGTTAAGTTTTTAGTAGAAGAACTACCAATGCTTGAGTACCTATATGACTCAAGTCGGTAGTTTCTTTTTTTCTATATATTCAAATTGGTGATAATAAAATTTATTTTTCATGTTTTTTTCTATTTGTCTTTATTAATAAAAAATGGTATAATCTTAAGTACGGTGAGTAAAATGAAAGAAGTAAAAAATTTTTTATTAAAATATTTAAATTTATTAAAAAACTTAATTATAAAAAATAAAAATATAATATATATGGCGCTTCCTTTTATAGTAATGGATGTAGTAACAAGAATGTTTGGTAATTCAATAGGGTTTTATAAAGTTTATAGACCTTTTCCTAATATGTTTACATTGTTATATATATATTTATTTTTAGGAATAGTATTAAATACAAATAAAAAAGTTAGTAAAATAAGTTATTTATTTTTTAGTATTTTATTTTTAATTATGTATTTAGTTAACAATGTTTATTATTCAATGACATCAAATTATTTTAGTTTTAATTTACTTGATTCAGTAAGTGAGGGTTCCCCATATTTTTGGTCAGCTTTAAAAAACTGTAATATTTTGGTATATATCTTTTTTATAATTATAATAGGTTTAATAGTTTTAGGTTATAAAAGTATCAAAGATTCTAATAAAAATACAAAAAATTTAATTAAAGTTTTTATAACTTTTATAATTATTCATACAATATTACCATTTCTTTTGGGATTTACAAACGATACTTTAGTATGGAGTACATGGAAGAATCCTAGAAACATTTATGAATTATATAATGATAATAATAAAAGTATGAGACTTAGTGGTTTATATGAATATACTTTTAGAAATTTTTATATAACTTTTATAAAAGTTGAAGAAAAAAATGATGATGATTTAAAATTTTTAGAAGAAGAATATAATAAAGATATAAAAAGTATAAAAAATAGTTATACAGGTAAATTTAAAGGCAAAAATGTAATATTTTTACAACTTGAAGGTATGGATAATTGGTTAATTACAAAACAAGATACACCAACTTTATATAATATGTTAAATAACAGTATTAATTTTACTAACCATTATTCTTTCTATACTGGTGGAGGTTCAACTTTTAATAGTGAGTTTGCTATTAATACAGGTTTTATTGTACCTTATTCTTATAATAGAAATGCTTATTCATTTAATAATAACTCATTTCCATATTCTCTTCCTAATATGTTTAAATCATTAAATTATAGTGTTAATGCTTTTCATATGAATAAAAAGGAGTATTATTCAAGAGGAATAAATTATAAAAATTGGAATTATGATAATTATTATGGATTAATAGATATGTATAAATATACAGATGGAGAAAATACACTAGATAGAGAACTCATTTTAAATGAAGAATATTCTAATCTTATGTTTAACACTGAAAATTTATTTGTTGATTATATAATTACTTATTCACCACATTTGCCATTTGATAATACAAGAGGAGTATGTAAGATACTTTATGAAGAAGATAATAAAGATAATGAAGTACCATTTAGACAAATGAGTGAAGAAGAATGTGTAAGAAGACAAGCTAAAGAAACAGATTATTTTGTATCATTATTACTAGAAAAACTAAAAGAAAACAAGCTTTTAGATAATACTGTTTTAGTAGTATTTGCTGATCATTATTTATATACATTAGAAGATCAAACGATTCTTGACAAATATAAAAATACTTCAAATAATTTAATTAATAAAACACCATTTTTTATCTATGATAATGGTAATACTAAAAGAATTATTAATAAGGTAACATCACAATTAAATATTTTACCAACTGTGTTAAATTTATTTGGAATTGAGTATAATTCTAACTATTATTTAGGGAAAGATGCTTTAGCAAATAACTATGATCCAATTGTAGTATTTAGTGATTACTCTTGGTATGATGGAAATGTTTATGTTGAGGGTGGAGAAGTTACAAACAAAAAATATATTAGTAAAGAAGAATTGGAAAGAAAAAATATTTTAATTAATGAAATAGCTAAGAAAAACGATTTAACATTAAAATATAATTATTTTAAAAAAATTAGTGAATAGATTTATTCACTTTTTTCATAAAATAATTTTAATTTATAGACTTTAAATAAGTTATTTGATAAAATATATAATAGATTAATTATTAAATGAGGGTGAAATCATGAAACTAAAATTTAAAGCAAAACCACAAGATTGGTTAATATTTTTTCTATTTGCTATTATTTTATTGTATATAGTAGCAATAGCAGTACTTAATATAGCAACTTTAGCAGGAAATCCTCCAGCAGGAAGTAATAAACCTATGGGAACTTTTTGGGGACTTAACCCTTTTCCTGCATTTACATTTAAATATTTAGCAGCAACAATTATATTTTATATTGGAGTTGTCATTGTAATATTTACAGGTGTAAAATCATACTTTTTTGAAACAGAAAAAGGTTTTGGGTTATCTTCAGGAGAAAAAGATGATAAAGGATATTCAAGATGGTGTACAGATAAAGAAATGAAAGAAAAACTATCTAAAATAGTTATTAAAGATGAAGTTTATAATGCTTCAGGGATACCTTTAATAAATGATGGTAAAAATATATGGGTTGATAATGGAGATAGCCATAACATTGTAATAGGATCAACTGGTGCAGGTAAAACTCAAGACATAGTTCATCCAATGGTTAAAATATTAGCTAAAAATGGTGAATCAATGATTATAACAGATCCTAAAGCAGAAATTTATAAAGAACATGCAGGTCTATTAAAGGCTCTAGGATATAATATAATTGTTTTAAATTTCCGTGATCCACAAAGAGGTAATTGTTGGAATCCTCTTGCTCTTCCATATAGACTTTATAAAGAAGGAAATACTGATAAAGCAATGGAACTTCTAGATGACGTTGCAAGTAATATTCTTTATGAAGAAGGTGGAAATAAAGATGCCTTCTGGGAAAAAACATCTGCCGATTATTTTGCAGGGCTTGCTTTAGGTTTATTTGAAGATGCTAAGGAAGAAGAAGTAAATATTAATAGTATTTCTGTTATGACAACAATTGGGGAAGAAAAATTTGGAGCAAGAAGTTCTTATATAAAAGAGTATTTTAATAGTAAAGATCCTGCTAGTGCAGCATATACATGTGCATCTGGTACAGTTATGGCAGCAGAAGAAACAAAAGCTAGTATTTTATCAACATTTAAACAAAAAATAAGATTATTTGCTTCACGTGAAAATTTAAGTGAAATGTTAGCAACAAGTGACTTTGATATGACTAAAATAGGAAAAGAAAAAACAGCGGTATTTATGATTATTCAAGATGAAAAGAAAACATATCATGCTCTTGCTACAATATTTGTAAAACAATGTTATGAAACATTAATAGGTACAGCACAAGAATCTCCAACTGGAGCACTTCCAATTAGAACAAACTTTATTCTTGATGAGTTCCAAAACATGCCACCTTTAAAAGATATTACAACTATGGTTGCGGCAGCTCGTTCAAGACATATTAGACTTACAATGATTATTCAAAACTTCGCAGGACTTGAAGCTACATATGGTAAAGAAGTTGCACAAACAATAAGAAGTAACTGCAACAATTTAGTTTATTTATTAACAACAGAACTTGCCGCTCTTGAAGAAATAAGTAAATTATGTGGTGAAAAGAAATCGAAAAAAGACGATAAAACAGCGTCAACACCACTTATTACAGTAAGTGAACTTCAACTTATGAAAGAAAACGAAGCTATTGTTATAAAAACAAGAACAAGACCATTTAAAACAAAACTTAAACCAAATTGGAAAATTGATTGGGGTACAGCTAAATATCCTGCTGATGAATTTGTAACAAGAACAAAAAAACCAATTCATACTTTTGATTTAAAAAGTTTTGTTCAAGAACAACAAAAGAATAAATTTATAGGAATGTTAGATGGTTCTTCATCAAATCCATTTGGAGGAATGATAAATAATCCATTTATGGAACAAAAGCCATCTGTTCCTAAAGAAAGTTTTAATGTTGATGAATTAGTTAAAAAAATTGATCAAAAGATTGCAGAACTTGAGGAAGAAGAAAAACTTGAAAAAGAACAAAAAGCAAAGAATGCACTTTCTCCTGAAAAACAAATTATTGAAATTGAACCAATCAGTAATAAAGAAAAAGAATTTAATGAAGAAAAACAAACATCTAAACCTGAAGATAATAAAGATATAAAACTTAACGAAGAACCATTTGTAAATTATACAAAAGGTATAAGTGATGATCAGTTCTTCGATGATTTCTTTGATGAATAAAACAACAATTAAACTTTGTTGTTTTTTTAAAAAATTAAATTTAAAAAGAGGATAATATATGAAAAAACTTAATTCTAATCATTTAAAATTAATAGCAATAATAGCAATGACAATAGATCATATTGCAGATTTAATCTATCCAGGTATGCAAAATAATATAATTTCAATTATTTTGCATATAATCGGTAGATTAACGGCACCAATTATGTTTTTCTTTATTTGTGAAGGTTTTTATTATACAAAAAATTTAAAAAAATATATTTTAAGATTATTTATTTTTGCAATAATATCTCATTTTGCATATTGTTTTGCTTTTGGAATAAACTATATACCATTTTCTACAGGAAATATATTTAATCAAACAAGCATTATGTGGTCACTTGCTTGGTCGGTAGTTGCTCTTTATATTGTAAATGGTAAAAACAATTTAAAAATTTGGCAAAAGTGGATATTAATTATTTTAATAAATGTTATTACTTTTTCTGCAGACTGGAGTTCCATAGCAGTAATGACAATTTTATCTATGTATGAAAACAGAGGTAATTTAAAAAAACAAATGTTAGGCATGAGTTTTTGGGCTTTAATTTATGCAATTGTTTCATTCTTATTTGTAAATAAGGCTTATGGATTAATTACATTAGCGGTAGTATTAGTATATCCTTTATTAAAAAATTACAATGGAGAAAAGGGAAAGTTAAACTGGATGAAGTGGTTTTTCTATTTATACTATCCATTACATTTAATAGTCGTTGGAATATTAAGAATAATAATATATGGTAATGTACCTTTATTATTTAATTAATAAATAAAAAATATATATTTAAAATTTATTCATAAAAAAATCGAAGTAAAAAGTTTGATTAAATATCAATTTGGAGCGAATAAAAAACAGGTTACGAACTAAGTTCTCTTTTTGAAAACATTATATACAAAATTTTCACGAATTTCAATGAAAGTATATAAAGTTTTCAAATTAAATGATATAATTTGTTTAAAACTACAAATAACTTATTTTAAGGATGTGGTTATATATGTTAGATATTAATTTTAATCAAATCATTGAAATAATTGAAAAGCGAAAAAATAATGCTTACAGAAAAGTAAATGAAGAAATGATTTTATTGTATTTAGAAGTTGGTAAAGATTTTACTTTTATAGGAGATGAATATAGAGTTCAAGTTGGAAATCATGACTTCTTTATTGACTTACTATTCTATAACAGAGAATTATCTTGTCTAGTAACATTTGAATTAAAATTAGGAGAATTTAAAGCAGAATATTTAGGAAAAATGAATTTATATTTAAAGGCACTATATAGAGATGTGAAAAAGAACAAGAGAATCCAAGTGTTGGAGTTATATTATGTAGTTCTAAAGATGAAGATGTTGTTGAATATTCAATTAGTAAAAATATGTCTCAAACTATGATTTCTGAATATAAGTTAAAATTAATTGATAAAAAATTATTAGAAACAAAACTTAAAGAAATGAAAAATTTGATAGATAATAATGATAAATGGTAATTTTTAAAGGAGAATGATTATGGAAAATAAATATGAATTTTTTATAGCAGGAAGAACTAGAAATAAAGAAAATATATTAAAAATATGTGATTTATTTGATAAATACAAAATTTCTTATTATTGCTTTTTAATAAATGAAGATAATTGGGGATATGGAAATAAAAATCAAACTTCAGAAGAAAGGCAAAAGGAATTTGAATCACTGGATTTAAAGAGTGAAATAGTTTTGAGCTTATTTAATAATGATTTAGAAGGAGAAAAAAATTCTAAAAATTTGTTATTAGTTTTACCAGCTGGAAAAGCAGCTCACATTGAATCAGGTATCGCTTATGGCTTGGGAAAGAAATGTTATGCAATAGGTGAGTATGATGCTACTGATACATTGTATAATATCTTTGAAACAATTTTTAACAGCGAAACAGAATTAGAAGAATTTTTAAAGAAATATTCCAAAAGATAAATTACAATTTAGTAATTAGTTAGAAAAATAGTAATTTTTAGAGGAGATACTTATGTTTAATATAAAATGGATAGGAATAATAAAAGATGAAGATATACAAAAATATCAAAAAGGAAAATTAGATAGTAAAGCAGAAAAAATGAAAATGCCTAAATCATCTAAAGAACAAATGATAAAGGCTTTACCTTTTTTAATTCCAGTAATAATAGTAATGTTTTTAGCTATGTTTATTAAAACATACATAGCTAAAGATATTGTAATAAAAGGATTGGCAATTTTTATAGGATTATTCATAGGATTTGTTTTATTGTTTGTACATGAATTTTTACATGCAATTGTGTATCCTAAAAAAGTAACTAAATATATAGGGATTGTTAAGCCTTTTACTGCTGTTGCATTAGCTTCATATCCATTATCTAA
Source organism: uncultured Mycoplasmatota bacterium (assembly GCA_900552235.1). Classification (GTDB taxonomy): domain Bacteria; phylum Bacillota_I; class Bacilli_A; order RF39; family UBA660; genus CAG-611. Next base: position 18,220 of record URYZ01000016.1, read on the forward strand.
GAAAAGATTTATACTAATGTGTCTACTTCCATATATTTTAGGAATAATTCCTTTTATATGTTTTATAATATCACCTTCAAATAATTTGATTTTGAATGCAATATTATGGGGAATGGCATTTTTAGGAATGGCAAGTCCATATCCTGATGCGTATAATGTGTATCAAGTAATAAAACAAGTACCAAAAGGTAAAAAAGTACAATTTTATGAAGATGATACATATTATATTTAGAAATTACAATAAGTATGGCAAGTAATTCAGTTGAAAATTATCTGCCTATTGAGATATAATCTAAACGCAAGATAGTAATTTTTTGTTATGATTGGAGGAATTTAAAATGAGAAAAATATGGAAGGAAATAACAATATTATTGATACAGTTATTTATGTTTTACATTTTTCCTTTATTTGCAGGACCAACAGATATAATGGGAATGGTATTCTTAATTTTGGTATCAACTTTTATACTTGCTATAATATTTGCTAGTATTTCAAAGGAAAAATGGAAATATATCTATCCAATAATTATATCTATATTGTTTATACCATCAGTGTTTATTTATTATAATAGTTCAGCTTTAATTCACGCAGTTTGGTATTTGGTTGATTCTGGTATTGGCTTTTTAATAGGTTTAATTATTTATAAAATAACTAATAAAAAGTAATACAAGTTATAGGAGAAATAAATGATAAGAAAATTTGAAAAAAATGATATAAATCCTGTAATGCAAATATGGAAAAATGAAAATATAAAAGCTCATAAATTTATATCAAAAGAATATTGGAAAAATAATTATAATTATGTAAAAGAAATTTTACCAAATGCAGAAATATATGTTTATGTTTTAAAAGAAAATATTGTAGGATTTATAGGAATAAATGAGAATTATATTGAAGGAATTTTTATTGATACAAATAATCAATGTAAAGGAATAGGAACATCTCTATTGAATAAAGTAAAAGAAAACAGAGATAATTTGACATTAAGTGTATATAAGAAAAATATAAATGCTATCAATTTTTATAAAAAGAATGATTTTATAATTACAAGCGAAAATATAGACAAAGATACAGCTGAAATAGAATACACAATGACTTGGAATAAGTAAGAGCCAAATTACAAGTTATAGGGAGGATTAGTAATGCCTAAAATAAAATGGATTGGTTTAATAAAAGAAGAAAAAATGAAAGATTATCAAGTGGGAGAGTTATCAAAAAATGCTAAAAAAATGAATATGCCTACAACTTCAAAAGAGATGATGATTAAAGCATTACCTTTTATAATTCCAGCACTTGTAATTTTATTCCTATCAGTATATTTTAAAAGTGGAGAATTTTTTTTGCTACGATTATATATAATAATAGGAGTTTTGTTGGGATTTCTAGCACTAATAATACACGAATTATTACACGCTATTGTCTATCCTAAAAATGCAAATGTTTATATTGGGATAGCGAAACCAATTACATTTGTAGCATTAGCTTCATATCCATTAAAAAAAGAAAAATTTATTCTTATGTGTCTGTTACCTTACATTTTAGGAATAATACCATTGATTTTATTTTGGATAATGCCTATAACAGATATGAAAATACATAGTATTTTATTTGGATTGTCTGCAATGGGATTAGGTAGTCCTTATCCAGATTTATTTAATGTATATCAAGTATTAAAACAGACACCAAAAAATTGTAAAATTCAATTTTATAAAGATGATACTTATTATATAGAATAATAAAAGTTAGCGAGAAATTACAATTTTGTAATTTGTTATTAATGTAGTAATTTGATGAGAAAATATTCATTATGTTATTTAAAATTTAATTAAAAATGTATAATTAAATTTTTAAAAAAGTATTGACTGTAAACCAACTTTATACCTTAAAGTGTATTCGAGGAGGTGAAAAAATGACCATAAAAGAAGTAGAAAAAAAGTTAAATATTACAAGAGCAAACATTAGATTTTATGAAAAGGAGG